>CAMOXZ010000001.1 GCA_946629545.1 uncultured Caryophanales bacterium
ATTACAATTAAAGCAACTGATCAAACAATTAATTATGGTCAATCAATTGCAACTGGAACAGATAAAGTAACAGTTTCAAGTGGAACATTAGTAAGTGGAGATAGTATAACTGCAATTACATTAGCACAAAGCACAACTAACTACACTACAAATGGAACAATTACACCAAGTGCAGCTACAATCAAGAAATCAAGTACAGATGTAACAAGCAATTATTCAATTAATTATGCTACAGGTGTATTAAAGATTAATAAAGTAGCAGCAACAAATTCTGTAGCAATTTCTGGTACAAATACATACGGTAATACATTAACTGCAACTATCACAACAAATAGTGATGGAACTAAGAGTTATCAATGGTATTACAATAGTAGTAATAGTACAAGCGGTGGAACAGCAATCTCTGGAGCAACAGGAAATACTTATACAATTGGAACAGGTTTAGTAGGTAAATACATTTATGTTAAAGCTAGTGTAGCAGCAGGAACAAACTGGAATGCTGCAACAGATGCTTACGATATAACTGACGCTACTGCAAACTCAACTGCGACAGTAGCAGCAAGAGCTATTACAATTAAAGCAACTGATCAAACAATTAATTATGGTCAATCAATTGCAACTGGAACAGATAAAGTAACAGTTTCAAGTGGAACATTAGTAAGTGGAGATAGTATAACTGCAATTACATTAGCACAAAGCACAACTAACTACACTACAAATGGAACAATTACACCAAGTGCAGCAACAATCAGTAAATCTGGAACAGCTATAACTGGTAACTATAATATTAGTTATGCTACAGGTGTATTAAAGATTAATAAAGTAAATGCAACATGTCCAACAGTATCTAACTATAGTGGACAATATGATGGTGGTACACATACTATTGGAGTAAGTGGAAGTGCTAGTGGTGGAACATTAAAATTCAGTACTGATAATAGTACATGGAGTACAACAAATCCTGCTCTAGGACCAAACGCTGGAACAAATACAACAGTATATGTAAAAGTTGATGGTGATGGAAACCATAACACAGTTAACTGTTACGTAAGTGGAACAACAAGTCCAAAGGTAACAATTACACAAAAGACTGCTACAAACTCAGTAGCAATCACAGGAACAAATACTTATGGAAATACATTAACTGCAACTATTACAACAAACAGTAATGGTACTAAGGGATATCAATGGTACTACAATAGTAGTAATAGTACTTCAGGAGGAACAGCAATCTCAGGAGCAACAGGAAGTACATATACAATTGGAACAGGATTAGTAGGTAAGTATATCTATGTAGTAGCGAGTGTAGGAAGTAGTACAAACTACACTACACCAAGTAATTCAACAGATATAACTGACGCTACTGCAAACTCAACTGCGACAGTAGCAGCAAGAGCAATTACAATTAAAGCAACTGATCAAACAATTAATTATGGTCAATCAATTGCAACTGGAACAGATAAAGTAACAGTTTCAAGTGGAACATTAGTAAGTGGAGATAGTATAACTGCAATTACATTAGCACAAAGCACAACTAACTACACTACAAATGGAACAATTACACCAAGTGCAGCTACAATCAAGAAATCAAGTACAGATGTAACAAGCAATTATTCAATTAATTATGCTACAGGTGTATTAAAGATTAATAAAGTAGCAGCAACAAATTCTGTAGCAATTTCTGGTACAAATACATACGGTAATACATTAACTGCAACTATCACAACAAATAGTGATGGAACTAAGAGTTATCAATGGTATTACAATAGTAGTAATAGTACAAGCGGTGGAACAGCAATCTCTGGAGCAACAGGAAATACTTATACAATTGGAACAGGTTTAGTAGGTAAATACATTTATGTTAAAGCTAGTGTAGCAGCAGGAACAAACTGGAATGCTGCAACAGATGCTTACGATATAACTGACGCTACTGCAAACTCAACTGCGACAGTAGCAGCAAGAGCTATTACAATTAAAGCAACTGATCAAACAATTAATTATGGTCAATCAATTGCAACTGGAACAGATAAAGTAACAGTTTCAAGTGGAACATTAGTAAGTGGAGATAGTATAACTGCAATTACATTAGCACAAAGCACAACTAACTACACTACAAATGGAACAATTACACCAAGTGCAGCAACAATCAGTAAATCTGGAACAGCTATAACTGGTAACTATAATATTAGTTATGCTACAGGTGTATTAAAGATTAATAAAGTTGCAGCAACATTAACATGTAGTAATAAAACTTATGATGGAACTGAACAAACAGCATGTAGCTGTAGTGGTGGTACAGTAGGTGGTACATATAAAGCTACATATTATAGTGCAACAGCATATACTGCATCATGTACACCAGATGGTAACCACTCAGCTCCAGAAAATAAGACATGGACAATGAGTAAGAGGTCTATTACAATCACTGCAAAACCACAAACAGTTAATTATGGTACAGCAATTAGTAAGACAACAAGTGATGTAACAGTAGCTACTCTTGGAACTGGTGATACTTTAACTGCAATCACATTAACACAAAGTACAACAAATTACACAACAAATGGAACTATTACACCAAGTGCAGCAACAATTAAGAAATCAAGCACTGATGTAACAGGAAACTATACTATAAGTTATGCTACAGGTGTATTAAAGATTAATAAAGTTGCAGCAACATTAACATGTAGTAATAAAACTTATGATGGAACTGAACAAACAGCATGTAGCTGTAGTGGTGGTACAGTAGGTGGTACATATAAAGCTACATATTATAGTGCAACAGCATATACTGCATCATGTACACCAGATGGTAACCACTCAGCTCCAGAAAATAAGACATGGACAATGAGTAAGAGGTCTATTACAATCACTGCAAAACCACAAACAGTTAATTATGGTACAGCAATTAGTAAGACAACAAGTGATGTAACAGTAGCTACTCTTGGAACTGGTGATACTTTAACTGCAATCACATTAACACAAAGTACAACAAATTACACAACAAATGGAACTATTACACCAAGTGCAGCAACAATTAAGAAATCAAGCACTGATGTAACAGGAAACTATACTATAAGTTATGCTACAGGTGTATTAAAGATTAATAAAGTAGCAGCAACATTAACATGTAGTAATAAAACTTATGATGGAACAGAACAAACAGCATGTAGCTGTAGTGGTGGTACAGTAGGTGGAACATATAAAGCAACAAATTATAGTGCAACAGCATATACTGCTTCATGTACACCAGATGGAAACCATACTGCTCCAGATAATAAGACATGGACAATGAGTCAAAGAGCCATTACAGTAACAGCAGGAAGTACTAGTCGTGCATGGAATGGAAATGCATTAACTAATAGTTCTTGTACTATAACAAGTGGTTCATTAGGAACTGGTGATAGTGCACCAACATGTGCGATGACTAGTGGAAGTACAATAACAGTAGCAAGTACAACAATAGGACAAAGTGCTAGTGTAAATAATACAATCAACACAGTAACAATCATGAAAGGAAGCACAAATGTAACAAGTAACTATAACATTACTAAAGCAAATGGAACATTAACAATTTCTTATGCAACTCCAACAGTTAATTTAACTGCAAAAGAAACTGCATGGACAGGAAATGCAATTACTGCTAATAATGCAAGTGCAACTCCAAATTCAAGCCCAACATTTACATATACATACTACACAGATAGTAGTTGTAGTACACAAACAACAACTTCTCATGGAGCAAGTGCAACTGGAGGAGCACCAAGTGTAGCAGGACAATACTATGTTAAGGCTAAAGCTAGTCCTGTAAGCACTAAGACTAATGAGGCTTATAGTGCATGTACTTCTCATAAGATTACAGTACCTACACCAACAGTAAGTTTAACTGCAAAAGAGACTGTATATACAGGAAGTGCAATTTCTGCTAATACTGCAACAGTAAGCCCTAACTCAAATCCAACAATTACATATGTATACTACACAGATAGTGGATGTAGTACACAAACAACTGCAGCAAATAGTGGTGCATCAGCTAATGGATCTGCACCAGTATATGCAGGACAATACTATGTAAAAGCAAATGCAGCAGCTGTAACAAATAAGACAGCAGCTGCAAGTAGTGCATGTACTTCTCATAAGATTACTCAAAAACCAATCACAGTAACAGCTGGAAGTACTAGTCGTGCATGGGATGGAAATGCTTTAACAAATAGCAACTGTACAGCTAGTGCTTTAGGAACAGGGGATTCTGTATCTTGTGCAATGACTAGCGGAAGTACAATAACAGTAGCAAGTACAACAATTGGATCAAGTGCTAGTGTAAATAATACAATCAACACTGTAACAATCATGAAGGGTAGTGTTAATGTAACAAATAGTTATAGTATTACTAAAGCAACTGGTACATTAACAATCACTTATGCTGATCCAACAATTAGATTAACTGCAAAAGAGACAAATTATACAGGTAGTCCTATAGCAGCAAATACTGCAAGTGCAAGTCCTAATTCAAGTCCAAAATTTACATATTATTACTATACAAATAGTTCATGTACTGCTGGTGAAACTACAACAGCACCAACAAATGCAGGACAATATTATGTAAAAGCAAAAGCAGATCCTGTAAGTACAAAAACAAATGTTGCTTATAGTCAATGTACTTCTCATAAGATAAACAAGATTACATGTCCAGCACCAAGCGGTGTAACAATAAGTTCCGCTGGCTCAGTATCATGGACAGGAGTTAGTGCAGCAACTGGTTACCAAATAAGTATAGATAATAGTAATTGGACATCAGCAACTAGTCCAAAAGATTATAAGAGTACTATCACTGCTGCTACAGGAGCAAGAAATGTATATGTACGTAGTGTATGTAATACAACAAACTATTCAAGTTCAACAAGTGCTAGTGTATATGGATCTACAACAGTATATAGTGTAAGTTTAACTAAGGGTACTGGTATCAGTTCAGTAAGTGGAGCTGGAAACTATATTACTGGTTCAACAGCTTCAATTAGTGCAGAAGTATCTACTGGATATACATGGGCTAATTGGACAGGTTCATCTACAATATCAGATAGATCAACAAGTATTACAGTAAATGGAAATAAATCATATACTGCTAATACAGTATCAAATATTTATACAATTACATTAGATCAACAAAGTGGTTCTGGTGGTACTACAGCAATATATGAAAAATATGCAACAGGATACTATTTAACAAATAGTGGTGGTACAGTATCTAATCAAATGAGTACAAGTGCTAATGGTGTAACTGTACCTACAAGAACTGGTTATGCATTTGGTGGATATTATACTAATACAAATGGTGGAGGAACACAATTTATTGGTACTAATGGTAAATTGACTTCATCAGCAAGTACTACACAGTTTACTGCAAATGGAAATTTATATGCTAAATGGACAGCTAATACATATACATTAACAATCAATGCAAATGGTGGAACATATTCAGGTACTACACCAAGAACAATGACTTATAATGAAACTACTAATAATGATATTGGTGTAGCTTCAAGAGGTGGATATACATTCCTTGGATGGTATGATACACAATACACTGGCGGAACGAAAGTATATAATGCTAATGGACAAAAGAATACAGATGCAAGTGCTTATTGGACTTCTGATGGTAAGTGGAAGAAAACAAATAATGTAGAAGTATTTGCACGTTGGAAACTTCCAACACCTTCTACTCCAACAATAAATGGTGGAGCTACAAAGGTATATGGATCTACAGCTGCAACACTTACATGTAATCAAAATGTAAGTTATACTGCAGGTACAAAGATGTATTCATTTGGATATTCAACATCAAGTGGTGTAACACCAACAAGTTGGTCAACTCCATCAACTTCAAATCAACATCTTGTTTATACAGATTACTTTGGTTCTAGATATTATTACTGTAAAGTATACTTATCAGATGGAACTGCTGCATGGAATTCTGCGGAATCTACAAGTACATCAACAACAGTTACAGTAAATAATGCTACTATCACTTTTAACGCTGGTACTGGTGGTACAGTATCTGGTGGTGTAGAAATTAATGGTACACATTATGCATATGTTAATAATGGAATGACTGGTTTATACAGTACGAAACAAGGTACTACTGCAATTTCAACACCATATTATCCAATTGCAAGTAAGAATGGTTATGGTTTTGATGGTTGGTATACTGAAAACTATAGTGACTTAGTTATTACTACTGCTAAAAGTATCAGTGCTAATACTAGTGTAACGGCTGCAAATAGCTACTGGACAATAACATCTGATATAACACTATATGCAAAATATACACCAAATACTGTTACTGTTACATATAGTTGTGGTGATGATGCTTCACCAAAAACTTTCACTAATGGTTTCCCTGTTGATACTGAGGTAACTTTACCAAGTACAGGATGTACAAAACCAGGTTATAAATTAAGTGGATGGGCTAGTACACCAGGTGGTTCAGCATTATCTCAAGGTCAAGTAATTATGGGCCCTGAACCTATGACATTATATGCACTTTATAGCCCTAATACATATACAATTACATTAGATAAACAAAGTGGTACTGGTGGTACTAGTACAATTTATGAAAAATATGCTGATGGATATTACTTAACTAATAGTAATGGAACTCTATCAAATAAAATGAGTACTAGTGCTAATGGTATAACAGTACCAACAAGAACATATTTCACATTTGGTGGATACTATACTGCAGCAAATGGTGGTGGTACACAATACATTGATGCTAATGGTAAAATAACAAGTAGTGCAAGTTCTACCAACTTCACATCTAATGGAACATTATATGCTAAGTGGACTCCTAATAGTTATAGTGTTACACTTGATAATAACTATTATCAAAATGATTTGTTTACGAAATCTAGTACTTTCCATTGGGATGTATCAGTTTCTTCTGCTGCTGATAAAGATGGTGTATATGCAGTTTATCACATGAAACCTAATAATTCTCAGGGTTCTAACTATGGTTGGACTAATGATTCAAGTGCTAAGGAAGGTAATTATAAGAGCATGGAATTAGCAAAAAATAGTAAGCCAGGATATTCACAAACAGTGAGTTTATCAGCAAACACAACTTATACTTGGTCTGTTAGATTAAAATCATCTAGTGCAAGAACAATTCAAATTGGTATTGAAAATGGTGGTTTGAAGAGCGTAGCTCTGACTACTGATTGGCAAACATTTAGTCATACCTTTACACTAACTACTGCAACTACTCAACCTATCTTCTATTTCGATAAGGCAGGTGCCACTAGTGCATATGATCTTGATATAAAAGATTTATATTTAGTTCAAGGAGATGGTAGTGGAAAGAGTTCAACTGTTTCGGTTCCTTATGGATCAACATTACAAACACCTACAAGAACTGGATATACATTCCAGGGTTGGTATACAGATCCTATCGGTGGAACTCAAGTAACAACATTTACTGCTACTAATAATCCAACATATTATGCACATTGGACAATAAATACGTATAGATTTGAAATGCAAAATTATTTTAATAATACAATAGCAAATTATGAACTGGTTGGATGTGGTCAAGAAGCAATTTGGAGTCCCGTAATTACATTATGGGGAATCGAAGGATGGAATGATGATGATGGTCACTGGTATTGGAATCTTCCATATAATACTCCATACAAAGTAGAATTAGTGACTTCAATTGCATCTACAAAAGATTGTACTTTAAGCGGTCCTACTACATATGAAGGACAGATGGGTGCTTCAAACATTTTAATTAATTTATACTATTCGTTCACTTCGAAAACATATAGCTATACAGGTGGAACACAATCATTTACCGCTCCTGTAACCGGAACATATTCATTTGATGTATATGGAGCTGCAGGTGCAGGAACTAATAATCGTGGTAATGGTGGTATGGGTGGTCATTCATCTGGTACTAAGGTATTAAACGGTGGTGATACAATATATGTTGTAGTTGGTAAAAAAGGTGCTACAAATGGTTCTGTCGCCTATAATGGTGGAGGTAAAGGTAATGGCCATAGTGGTTATACTACTCACGCTGGAGATGGTGGTGGCCTTACACATATAGGAACTGTAAATAACCAATTAAAGAACTATACATCTGCTCAACGTAATAGCACATACGTTTACATCGTTGCCGGCGGCGGTGGCGGTGGTGCAGGATATGCAGGTAATAATGGTGGTACTGGAGGAGGCGAATCTGGTACTAAAGGTGGCGGCTCTTGGGGCGGCGGCGGCGGTACTCAATCCGCCGGTGGTGCTTGGAACGGAAGTAGTTCTAATAGTAGTGGAAAAGGTGCATTTGGCCAAGGAGGTCATGCTGTATCAATGAGCTCGTGTGATCACGATCGTATATACGGTGGCGGCGGCGGCGGCGGCTGGTATGGCGGCGGCGCCGGTGACTATGCTTGTAAGGTAGCAAATCGTAATAAAACTGGTGCCGGTGGTGGTGGTTCCGGATATGTCGGAGGTGTCACTAACGGTGTCATGGAAAACGGTACGGGCCCTGATAGTAATGGTTCAGCCACAATCACATTGACATCTTACTAAACACCGTAATAAAAATACTGACTAAATGTCAGTATTTTTTTGTGTTAATTATTAGGTTTTTATTGTATAATATTTATGTAAATAGATGTTTATTTTGTCTTTATAAGTGTATTGATAAGTCATTTATTGTGGTTTAAGGTGGTTATATGGAGAAGTATAAAGAGATAGAAAGAAGTATAATAAAGAAATATCGTAAAGATATTTGGAGTTTATTTGTTAAAGCTTGTCAGGAATTTGAACTTATTCAAGAAAATGATAAGATAATGGTTTGTATAAGTGGAGGAAAAGATTCATTTTTATTAGCTAAATGTATGGAAGAGATTAAAAGACATGGTAAAGTTAATTTTGACTTATGTTTTGTATGTATGAATCCTGGATATAGTGAAAAGAATAGAAAACTTATATTAAGTAATGCTAAAAAGATGAATATTGATCTTGAGATGTTTGATTCTGATATCTTTGATATAGTAAAAGATGTTGATAGAAGTCCATGCTACTTATGTGCTAGGATGAGAAGAGGTTGTCTATATAATAAAGCTAAAGAACTTGGATGTAATAAAATAGCACTTGGTCATCACTTTGATGATGTTATTGAAACTATTCTATTATCTATGTTTTATGGGGCTGAGATTAAGACTATGATGCCTAAACTACATAGTGAAAACTTTGAAGGATTAGAACTTATTAGACCCTTATATTTTGTTCATGAAGAGGCAGTTAAATCCTGGGCTAAATTTAATGGTTTGACCTTCCTAAACTGTGCTTGTAGGTTTACAGAAGAGAACTATGAAAAGGTGGAAACTGATAGTAAGAGATTAGAAATGAAAAGATTAATTAAGAAATTAAAAGAGTCTAATCCAAATATTGATTATAATATTTATAAAGCACTTGATAATATTAATTTAGATTGTGTAATTGGATATAAGAAAGAAAAGCAAAAATATAGTTTTTTAGAAGATTATGATAAAAAGTAATCTTTTTTTTTGTTTGACATAAACTACCGATATCGGTATAATATGCTTGAGGTGGTTTTATGGAATATATGACAACAAAAGAGGCTGTGAAGAAGTGGAATATTAGTGAAAGAAGAATAAGACAATTATTGAATGAATCTAGAATAGAAGGGGCTATAAAGATTGGTAATAGTTGGAATATTCCAATTGATGCAGATAAGCCTATTGATAAAAGAAGTACGAGTATTGGCAATATTAAATTTGGGATAAATGATGATTATTTTGAGAGGGTGGAAAAGTTACTCATAGAATATAGAACTAAGATGAATGAATCTAGTAATAGTGTTAAGTCATTACAAAATGCGATTAACTTAGAATGGACATATAATAGTAATGGTATAGAGGGTAATACTTTAACATTGCGTGAGACTCAAGTTGTTTTAGAAGGAATTACTATTGGAGGTAAAACTCTAAAAGAACATTTAGAGGTAATTAATCATGATAAAGCTATTTTATTATTAGAAGATATAGTTAAGGATAAGGAACCTATAAGTGAGTGGAATATTAAATGTATTCATGGATTAATATTAAGAGAAATAGATGATAAGAATGCGGGTAAATATAGAGAAGAGAATGTTATTATAAAGGGAGCTAAGCATATACCTCCTAATCATCTTATTGTTCATGAATTAATGGAAAAATTAATAATAAATTATGGTAGTTGGAAGAAATATCATCCTATTATAAGAGCTTCTTTATTACATGGAGAATTAGTTAAAATACATCCATTTATTGATGGTAATGGTAGAGTTTCTAGATTAGTTATGAATTTATCACTTATGAATAGTGGTTATCTTCCAGTTATTATTAAAAAAGATACGAGATTAGAGTATTATAATGTATTAGATAAAGCTCATACTACTGGTGATTATACGGAGTTTATTAAATTAATAAATGATCTTGAGATAGAGATGTTAAGTAAGTATTTGGAATTATTATAAAAGTCTTAAAGTAATGTTTAAGACTTTTTTTCATATAATATATTGGTGATTATATGAAATATACTGTTAAAAAAGGTGATACTTTATGGGGTATTAGTAATCAATATGGGGTTAATGTTAGTGATTTAGCTAGTTTGAATGGAGTTAGTGCTGATACTTTAAAAGTAGGTATGGTTTTAATTATACCTAGTGTTGGTGGTAATAATCCAGATAATATGTTTATGTATACTGTTAAAAAAGGGGATAGTTTATGGAGTATTTCTAAAATATATGGAACTAGTGTAGAAGAGATTAAAAGAATTAATTATCTAACTAACAATACTTTATATATAGGACAAGTTCTTAGAATACCAGAAATGTATACAAAGGAAGAAGATATGGTAGTACCTAGTTATATAAATTATAAAGTAGTTAGTGGAGATACTTTATATAGTATAGCTAAGAAATATGGGGTTAGTATTGATACTATTGTGAGTGATAATGCTTTGAAAAATAATATTTTAAGTATTGGTCAGAATCTAAAAATTAGAGTTTCTGGAGGAGTTATTGAAGAGTGTTTTGGGGAAGAAAATAATTATACTGTAGTTAAGGGAGATACTTTGTATTCTATAGCTAGGAAGTTTAATACTACTGTGGATAAAATAAAGAAAAAGAATAATCTTGTGGATAATACTTTAAGTATTGGACAAATATTAAATATATAGGAGGATATATGAATATAGAAGAGTTTAAGAAAAGTAGTGAATATGCTTTATTTATAAGGGAAAATAGTGGTATTGGTAGATTAAAAATAAGAGCATATGCAGCTAGTGAAGCACTACCAGTAAGTGGTTTAAATATTATAGTTAGTAGTGTTGTTTCTGGTATGAAAATTATTTTTTATAGTGGTGTTACTGATAGTAGTGGAATTATAGATACTTTGGAATTACCATGTCCTAAATTATTATCTAATTTAGAGATACCCAAGACTATTAAATATGATATAGAGGTAGTTGGGGGTAATACTTTTAGTATTAATATGTATGATGGTGTTTGTGTAGTACAAAATATTAATTATACTGGTGATATTTATGGCAATTAGATATCCTGTAGTACCTAAAAATATTACTGTTCATTTAGGTAAACCTAGTGATAATAGTGATAATATTACTATTAGTTTTATAGATTATATTTCTAATGTAGCTTGTAGTGAAATATATCCTACATGGCCAATTGAAGCATTAAAAGCTAATATTTATAGTATTATTAGTTTTACTATGAATAGAGTTTATAATGAATGGTATAGAAGTAAAGGATATAGTTTTGATATTACTAGTAGTAGTGTGTATGATCAAGCTTTTGTATTAAATAGAAGTACATATGAAAATATTAATAATATAGTAGAAGAAATATTTAATAATTATATAGTTAAAGGTAATGGAATAGAACCTTATTTTACAACGTATTGTGATGGTAGAAATACTACTTGTAATGGACTAAGTCAATGGGGGACTGTGTCTTTAGCTAATAGTGGTAAGAATTATTTGGAGATACTTAGATATTATTATGGAAGTGATATTAGTATTAAATATAATGCCGAAGTAGGAGATGTAGTAGGTTATCCTGGTTATGTTGTAGGACTTGGTAGTGCTGGTAATCCAGTTCTTGCGATACAAAGAGATTTAAGAAGAATTCGTAAGAATTATCCTGCTATACCTAATATTACTAGTACTTTAGGAATATATGATGAAGAAACTAAGAATGCTGTTAAGAAGTTTCAAGAAATATTTTCTTTACCTATTACTGGTAGTGTAGATAAAGCTACTTGGTATAAGATTAAATATATTTATACTAGTGTTAAGAAGTTGTCGGACTTATATTCTGAAGGATTAAGTAAAGATGAAGCTACTTTTTTATATGAAGATGAATTAAATTATGGGGATACTGGTATAGAGGTTGAATATATACATTATTTCTTAGATGCAATAGCTTTTTTAGATCCTGATATTCCAAGACTTAAGACTAATTCTATATATAATGATAATAGTATTACGATGGTTAAGGCATTTCAAAAGAAATATGGTCTTCCTATTACAGGAGTATTTACTTATAGGGATTGGAATAAATTAAAAGAAGTGTATGATAAGATTTTAAAAAATCTTGATAATGAATTTGTTTCTGACTTATATCCGGATAATTTTTTAAGTACTGGTAGTAGTGGTGAAGATGTGGTTAAATTTCAAAGATATTTATTAAGTATTTGTAGGTATGATCATTCTATACCTGGTGTTAGAGTTAATGGGGTATTTGATGATTTAACTAGAAAAAGTGTATTAAAACTACAAAGAGATTTTGGATTAGAAGAGAATGGGGTTGTAGGACCAGTATTATGGAAAAAAGTAGTAGAATTATCTAAAAGAAATTAATGTATAAATAATAGTTTTTTGTATCATAACTTTTATGAATAAAGACAAGTTAATTTGACTTTGAAAAGTTAATATAGTAGAATAGTTTTTATTCGGGAGGATTTGAAACACATGAAAAAAACTGATTTACCCTCGAAGATAAGATTTTTATCTTTAGTAGGAATAGCTTTAATTATAATGGTAGGATGTTATGTATATCATAACTATTATACTTATAATAGTATTAAGGTAGTAGTTAAGAAAAATGCATCTATTGCCTATGGTAGTGCTAATTATAATTTAAGTGATTTAATCAAGAAGGTAGATGGGGAAATAGTATCAGTAAAGAATAGTATTGATACAACGGTTGAAGGAGAACAAGAAGTAGTAGTTGAAGTTAAAAAGGATAATATAGTTAAAAATGTACCTATAGTATTAAATGTAGTTGATAATGAAGGACCTGTTATTACTCTTAAAGAAGAAAAGGTTACAATAACAGAGGGAGATGACTATGATTTAACTTGGAATGTAGCTTCTGTAATAGATGATGTAGATGGAGAAATGTATTATAATGGTGAAGTAAATGAAGAAAGCACTATGTATTATGATTTCTCATATAACTACGATGAAATAGACCATGTTGGGGAACATGAAGTAGTAGTAAATGCTAAAGATAGTAAAGGTAATACTAGTACTAAATCTTTTATTCTAAATGTAGAAGAAAGAAAGTATTATGCACCTGTTTATTATGATGCTCCTAGTAGTCAATATGGTGGAAGTGCAGTAGGTGTTGCTTATTCATTACTTGGTGCTCCATATATAGGTGGGGCTAATGGTCCATATGGATTTGACTGTAGTGGATTTGTACAATATGTTTATTCTAGAGTAGGTGTTTATGTAACTAGAAGTACATGGTCACAAATGTATGATGGTGTAGGAGTTAGTTATAGTGCAGCTCAACCTGGAGATATTCTAGTATGGGGTTATCCAGGAGGATATGCTACACATTCTGCATTATATGTAGGTAATGGTCAAATGATTCATGCAGCTAATCCAGGTACTGGAGTTATATTAAGTTCAGTGGATTATTGGTTAAGTGGATCTGGTACTACAATACTAGCAGTAAGAAGAGTTAATTAATAACTCTTTTTTTGTATATATTTATTTAATTTGGTTATCCTATTTCTAGGAGGTAATATGGAAACATTACAGAAAATTGCATTAGTAGTTACTATAATAGGTGCAGTTAATTGGGGATTAATAGGTTTATTTGATTTTGATTTAGTTGCCTTACTATTTGGTGCAGGTTCTTTTCTTTCTAGAACGGTATATACATTAGTAGGAATAACTGGTCTTATTAATATAGGAATATTAATGACTCATCTTGATTATAAAAGAGACTAAAAAGTCTTTTTTTTTGTTTGTAATTGTGATAAATTAATAGTGTTGGGGGGCGTTTTCTTGAAGGATTATATTAACTTTGTGTTGAGAAAAGAAAAGAAGCCGGTTGAAATAGAAAAATTATATAAAAAGATCGAAAAAATTAGGCAATTTGAAGATTCTACTTATTCTATAACTACAGAAGATATTGAAGAGATAGATAGTATTCTTAGAAGAGGTATATCTGGGTTTGAGTATTATAAGACTCCTAATGGTAAATATACTCTTTTATCTAAAACTTCATTTAGAAAAGGTAGATTCCATGGTAATCGTATAGGTGAAGGTTTTGTAGTATGTACTACTGCTTATACTAAAAAAGGTGGAGAAAGAGTAGTTAGAGAAGAAAAGTTTAGTGTTTCTAAGGATCAATGTAATAATGCTGTAGATGGAGATTTTGTATTAATAGATATTGGTGGTAATGGTAAAAAACCAAGTGTAGTTAAAATAATGGATAGAAATATAGGTAATATAGTAGGTGTAGTTACTAAGATAGGTACAAAGACTTATGTTAAACCTATAGATAAAAAGAAACAATTATTAACTATTGAATTAAATGAAGATATAGAAGATGAAAGTATTGTTTCTGTATCTTTAGATACTCTTAAAGATAATAATCATTATATAGGAAAAGTAGTAAGAGTGTTTAAACATGCTAATGGGGCTCATTCAGGGGCTTTATTTGAAGCATTTAAATGTGGTATGCCTGAAGGTTTTAGTGAAGCTAGTATGAAACAACTAGAATTAATTCCTGATGTGGTTAGAGAAGAAGATAAGAAGTTTAGATATAATTTTACTGATAAAGAGATATTCTCTATAGATGGTAAGGATACTAAAGATAAAGATGATGCTATATCACTTAGAATACTTTCTAATGGTAATTATTTATTAGGAGTTCATATTGCTAATGTAACGCATTATGTTAAACCAGGTACTCCTATAGATAAGGATGCTTTTAGAAAAGGAACTAGTTATTACTTTGCTGGTTTAGTAGAACCACAACTTCCACCTAAACTTAGTAATGGTATTTGTTCTTTAAATGAAGGTGTTGAAAGATTAACTATATCTATATTAATGGAATATGATAAGAATGGTAATATAGTTAGTAGATCATTAGTACCTAGTGTTATTAAATCTAGAAAAAGTATGGTTTATGATGAAGTTAATGATTTATTACGTGGTAAAGAAGTAGAAGGATATATGCCTTTTAAGTATACTTTACAAAAGATGAATGATTTAGCTTATATTTTTAGAAAAAAACGTATATTAGATGGAGCTATTATTTTTAATAAACCAGAATTAACATTTATTAGAGATGATATGGGAGTTCCTATAACTACGTCTTTAAGATGTGAAAATATGGCTGATATGATAATAGAAGAGTTTATGTTAGCTGCTAATAAAAATGTAGCTGAGATATTTGAAGAAAATAATATACCTTGTGTATTAAGAGTACATGATGCACCTAATTGTGATAAACTTGGTGAATTCTTAAGATTATTAGAGGCTATTAATATGCCATTTGAATATAGTGTTGAAGATATTCTTAAAGATAAACAAGTATTACAATTATTAGCATTACATATTAATAAGAATCCTATGTATGCACCTATGTTAAACACTAATTTAGTTAGATGTATGTCTCATGCAGCATATAGTACTAATAATATAGGACATTATGGTGTTGGATTTTCTATATATTCTCATTTTACTTCTCCTATTAGAAGATTAGCTGATTTATCTCTTCATAGGGAAATAGAAGAATGTATTTTTGAGAGAAATTCTAATGTTAGAGAAAAAAATATTAAGAAGTGGGCAAATTTAGCTGATGATTATGCTCTTCAAGCTACTAAAATGGAACGTGTTGAAGAAGATGTAGAGAAGAATGTATTATATATGGAAATGGCTGCTTATTTGAATGAATTCATAGGTCAAGAGTTTGAAGGTACTGTAGTTACTTTAAGTAATAATGGTATTTGTGTACAATTAGATAATTTACTAGAAGGAAAAGTAAGAAGTCGTCATTTACCAGGAGAATATGTTTATAATCCACAAACATTTACTTTATTATCTATGGAGAATAAAGGTAATTATTATGTAGGAGACAGATTAAAATTAAAATTAATTGATACATCAACTGATACTAAGTCAGTAGACTTTATAGTATTAGAAAAAATAAAAGAAAATACTATTAAAGATAAACATCATTCTAATGAATATGTTAAATCAAAAGTACAAGATAGAAAGACTTTGTTATAAGTCTTTTTTTTATTATTCTTGGGTTGATAAATTTCTTATAAAATGATAGAATTATATTACATATGGGGTTAGTTAGAAAACTAGGTTAGGAGATGACGAGATGTCGATAAATTTTACAGATATTTTAAATGTACTAAGAAAATTAGTTGATATTTCTTTAGTATGGTTTATATTTTATTATATATTAAAGAATATTAAGAATAATGTTAAATTATCTTTAATATTTAAAGGAGTAGCATTTGTAATTATATTAAGAATTATAAGTGATTGGTTAGGATTTATAACAGTAGGATACTTACTTGATTATATTATTCAATGGGGACCTGTTGCATTAATAATTATATTCCAACCTGAAATTAGAAATATTCTTGAACAATTAGGTAGAAGTCAATTACTTGGAAGACATAAAGTATTAACAGTTGATGAAAGAGAAAGAATGGTTTATGAAATGGTTAATGCTATTGATTATCTTCGTAAAGAGAGAATTGGAGCATTAATAGTGATTGAAAGAGATATAAGTTTAGGTAATTATATAGATAAAGCTAAGAAATTATATGCAGATTTATCTAGTGACTTATTAATAGCAATATTCTATGAAGGTAATCCATTACATGATGGTGGAGTTATCATTCAAGGAGATAGAATTACTTGTGCTGGAGCAGTATTCCCAACAAGTAATAGTTCTAAAATCAATAGACGTTTAGGTACTCGTCATAGAGCAGCTTTAGGTGTTGCAGAGGAAACTGATGCAATATGTATAGTTGTTTCTGAAGAGACTGGTCGAGTTTCTATAGCATTAAAGGGAGAAATGCTATATAACTTAACAATCGATGACGTTAGAATGATGTTAATCGATGAGTTAAGACCTAAAAATGAAGTTGAATTAGAAGACGAAGAAGAAGTTAAAGAGGAAGAGATTTATGAAGAAGATAGGTAAAGGTATAGTAAGATTTTTTAGAAATATTCTATTATTCTTCGATAAATGGTTAATAACTCCCTTAACTAAATTAATATTAAAAATAATGAGACTTTTAAAAGATTTAACTAAGAATTTTGATAAAGTTTCAAGTAAAAAATCAACTTTATTAATAATAAGTTTATTACTTGCATTTATTGTATTTATTATAATAGATCAAGAATCTAATATAATGATAGATCAATATGCAGAAATATTACCAAATCAACCTGTAAGTGCTGTATATAATGAAGAATTATATGTAGTAGAAGGTTTACCTAAAGAAGTAGATATTACATTAATTGGTCAAAGAAGACATATCTTCTTAGCTAAACAATCTCCTTCTAAAGGTGTTAGTGTTGATTTAACTGGTTTAAAACCTGGTAATCATAGAGTTACATTAAAGTATACTCAAAGACTTAGATCATTAGATTATAAACTAGATCCATCTCAAGTTACAGTTACTATTTATGAAAAAGTTAGTCAAAATAGAACTTTAACTTATGATGTATTACATCAAGAAGCATTAGATACTAAGTTATATATTAGTAATGCTGAAATTGATAGAAGTGAAGTAATCATTAAAGGTGCAGAATACATGCTAAATGATGTAGCAAGTGTTAAAGCATTAATTGATGTTAGAAATATTCCAAATCCTAAGGCAGGAGAAATTACTGTTAAGGATATACCTTTAGTTGCATATAATAATGATGGTAAGGTTTTAGATGTAGAAATAGTACCTAAAACTGTTGCAGCTAATGTAACTATTACTTCTCCAAGTAAAGAAGTACCAATTAGAATTATACCTAAAGGTAACTTGGCATTTGGTAAATCTATTAAATCAATGGATGCTAATATATCTAAGATTACTGTATATGGTGCACAAGAAGCTGTAGAAAAACTTGAACAATTAGAAGTAGAAATTGATGTTAAAGGATTAGATAGAGATAAAGAATTTAACGTTACTGTAAAAAGACCTAAGGGCATTACAGAAGTATCTAATAAAACTATGACTATTAAAGTTACAGTTGATAATTCTTCTAGTAAAGAAATTGAAAATATACCTGTAGGTGCTGAAAACTTAGCTTCTAACTTAAAAGTTCAAGCATTAAGTGAATCAGATAGAGCTGTTACTGTAGTAGTTAAAGGTAGTGAAGACGCTATTAAAGATATAACTGCTAATGATATTACTGCTTATGTAGATTTAACTAACTATGGTGTTGGAGAACATGAAGTAGAAGTTAAAGTTACTGGAACTGATTTAAAACTTGCTTATGGTTCTAAGACTAAGAAAATAAAGGTAAGAATTACACAAAAATAGGAATTGGAAACAATTCCTTTTTTTATGTATAAAATATTATTTTTCTCATATTATTTAGTACGAGGTGGAATATGAAAAGAATAGTTATTTTATTGATTATTAGTTTATTTGTATTAACTGGGTGTGGTAAATATAGTAAAGATAGTATTGTTAAAGAGTTAGATAAAAAGGCTAGAGGTGGTTATAAATTAAGTGGTAGTTTAAATGTAGTTAATAATGATGAAAACTATGATTATGATATAGATGTATATAATAAAGATGATTATTATAAGGTTATTCTTACTAATAAAGCCAATTCTCATACACAGATAATATTAAAAAATAAGGATGGTGTTTATGTACTTACACCTGCTTTAAATAAGAGTTTTAAATTTCAAAGTGATTGGCCATATAATAATTCTCAAATATATTTATTAAAAGCATTAATTAGTGATATAAAAGAAGATAAGAATTTAGTATTTAAAAAGAATGATAATAGTTATATCTTTAAGACTAAGGTTAGATATGTGAATAATACTAAGTTAGTTAATCAAAACATAGTTATTGGTAAAGACTTAGACTTTGAAAAGGTTATTGTTTATGATAAAGATGGAGTAGAGGTAATGACTATGGTATTTGATAGTATAGATTATTCTTATAAGTTTAAGAATGATGAATTTGATTTAGATAAGATAATTGATAATAATGAAGAAGAGATTGTTGAGAGTAGTAGTTTAGATGATATTATATATCCTTTATATATACCTAATGGTACTAAATTAGTAAATGAAGATAAGATAGATAAACCTGATGGTAAAAGGGTAATTATGAATTATGATGGGGATAAATCATTCTTATTAGTAGAAGAGACTAGTGATGTATTTGATGAGTTTACTGTGATACCTACTGTAGGGGAACCATATTTACTTATGGATACTTTAGGAGTAGTTACTAATAATTCATTGTCTTGGACTAGTGGTGGGATTGATTACTATTTAGTTAGTGATGTTATGAGTCAATCTGAATTAATTGAGGTTGCTCAAAGTATTAGTGGTATTGTCTCTATGAAATAATTTTGCTATAATTATTTTGGGTGAATTAAATGTCAAAAGGTAAAAGAGGAACAAGAAAAGTAAAAAATAATAATAGTAAAAGAATAGAAGAGGTTATTAGTGATGATAGTACTTTAATGGATAAATTCTTTATAGTAGCAGCTGTAATATTATTTCTATTATGTTTTTATATATTAACTGTATATATTACTAATAAGAATAGTGATGATACTAAAGAAGAAGAAGAAAAGACTGTAGAGATATCTAAAGATGAAATTGTTTTAGGTAGTAGTTTATCTATGAAAGGTGATTATTACGTAATATATTATAATAAGGGTAATGATACTATAGAAGAAATTATTAAGAATTATGGTGGAGAATTATCTTTATATAAAGTAGATATGAGTAATGCATTTAATAAGAAATATGCTACTAGTGAAGAATCTAATAAGAGTCCTAGTAAAGTAAGTGAATTTAAGATTAATGGACCTACACTTATTAAGGTATCTAATAAGAAAGTGGTAAATTATATTGAAGGTGAAGATGAGATAAGAACTATTTTAAATTAGTTCTTTTTTCTTATAAAGTATGATATTATAATTATGGGATGATGATATGAAAAAGAAAAGTAGAAAGAAAAAGAGTTTTATTAAAGATATTAAGAAAACTATTAATAGACAATTAAATGGTAAAGATTTAGCTTCTTTTACTATATTAGAAGTTATTTTAATTATATTTATATCTATATTATTTGGTGTAATAGTAGGTTATTTTATTAATTATAGTAAAAATGATACTACAAAGGATTCTAATTTAAATGAGATAGTTTCTACATATAATAGTATAGTTAAGAATTATTATGGAGATTTAGATAAAAAAGAATTAAAAGATGCAGCAATAAAAGGAATGATTGAATCTTTAGATGATCCATATTCTAGTTATATGGATGGAGAAGTAGCAGATGATTTTAATGAAACTATAGATGGTTCATTTAGTGGTATAGGTGTAGTAATTCAAACAGAAGAAGGTAATGATTATACTACTGTTATTGAGGTGTATGATGATTCACCTGCTAAAAAGGCTGGTATACTTGTTGATGATATGATTATTAAAGTTGATGGTGAAGATGTTAAAGGAAAAACAGGTAGTGAACTTGCAGCATTAGTTAGAGGTAAAAAAGGTACTATAGTAAATATTACTGTTAAGAGAAATGGTGAAGAAAAAGATTTAAATATTAAACGTGATGTTATTGATTTAATTAGTGTAACTGATAAGATAATAGAATATGATGGTAAGAATATTGGTTATATTAGAATTGATTCTTTTGCAGCTAATACTTATTCACAATTTTATAAATCATTGAAAGCTCTTGAAAATAAAAAGATTGATTCATTAATAATAGATGTTAGAAGTAATCCTGGAGGACATTTACAACAAACTAAACAAATACTAAGTTTATTCTTTGATAGTAAGACTGTTTTATATCAAATTAAATCTAAAGGTAAGACAGAGAAAGTATATTCATATTCAAATGAAAGTAGAAAATATCCAGTAGCAGTACTAATAGATAGTGCTAGTGCTAGTGCTTCTGAGATATTAGCTTCTTGCTTTAAAGAGAATTATAAGAAAGTATTTATTGTAGGTAATACTACTTATGGTAAAGGTACTGTTCAACAAACAGATACTTTAAGTAATGGTACTACTATTAAATATACTATTGAGACATGGTTAACTTCTAAAGGTAAGTTTATAAATGATGTAGGGGTAAGTCCTACTGTTGAAGTTAATTTAACTGAAGAGTACGTTAATAATCCTTGTGATGATACAGATGATCAGTTAAAAACAGCATTAGAAAAATTAAAAGAGTCTAAGTAGACTCTTTTTCTATGCAATTTATTACGAGTTGGTATCCTTCTTTATTAGGACTACATGTGGTTAATATTAGTTGTTTTGTATTTTCTCTATTAAAACTAATATAACCAGTCTTTTTTTCTTCCCATATATCTTTTACTTTATAGATATATTTTTTATTTTCTATTATAAGAATGATTTCATCATTTAATTCTAGTTTATCTAATTCTTGGAAGTAGGCTAATGGTCCTATTCCTGAGTGAGCAGCAATTATCATTAAGTTAGTAGTTGATTCTTTTAGAATAGAAACATGTTTCTCTATAGTATTTTCACTACTATTTATAGGAAATAATTCTTCTTTTAAATTTATTTTATTAATAATAAGCATACCATAATAATCTGTTTTTAATTGTTTAGTATTTTCACTTATTTTAACTATAGATATTGGTGTGGTTATTACTACTATTATTAATAATATTGTATATAGTCTTTTTACCATAATATTAATAAGTATTTAATAATTAGTAATAATAGATAATTATTAGTACTAGTATTAGGTACTTCTATTATTATTTCTTTTTTTTCTACAGGTACTTCTATTTTTAGATCTTTTATTTCTATTAATTCATTAGTAGTATTATCTACATTAATAGTAATATCATCTGCTTTATAATAGCCTTCTGTAGTATTAATTTGTTTTAGAGTATATGTACCATAAGGAAGAGTTATTTCAGCTATACCTTGGTTATTTGTGGTTATAGAGGATATTTCTTCATAGTTAGAATTAATAATTTGAAATTCTATGTTTTCTTCTCCTATGAAGTTATCATTTTCACCATATTTCTTTTCTATAGTAATATTTTTATCTATTACTTTATTTTCTACTATTACTTGGTGTTTAGATTTTTCTTTAGTTATATTTACTTCATATGTATTAGTATCTAATAGATAGCCTGTTCCTGCTTCTTTTTCTTTTAGATAGTATTTTCCAAATGGTATATTATTGATAATGGCTTGATTATTCTCTATTACTAAGTCTTTTATTAGATTATTATTTTCATCATATAAAGAGTAAATAGCTCCATCTAGAGATGCTTCTCCTTTTGGTAATATAGATTTAGTATCTTTATCTAATTTAGTTAATTCTATTTCTGTTTTTATAACATTTACTTTGAATGATGTGGATACATTTGGGATATTACCTGTTTGTAGTAAATCTTGACTAGTACTAGATTCATAGAAGATATATGGTTTATTATGAATATTATCTTCTTTTTCTAATTTATATATGTGTTCTCCTTCAGTAGTTGGATTAATAATTAATTTATTATTTTCTATTCTTAGATTATCTCCTGTTACTTTTAGATTAGATATATCTTTTTCTAATACTAATTCATTACCACTAATAATAGTATATTCATTATCAAAACTAGGTAATTTATTATAATTATCAATTAAACTATTAATCTCATTCATTTCATCTTGGAATCTATCAATTTTATTACCATTTAAGTAATTAGTAAAATAATAATATCCATATGCAGATTCTTTCCATATCATGAATTGAGTTATAGCATACCATTTAGGTTCTGTATGATTCTTATAACCATATCCAAAATAAGCTATTTTAGTTATCCTATCTATTTGTGATTCAGATAGAATACTAGGTTTAGTAGTTGATTCATATGAGGCCATCTCATCAAATTGAGAAAATGGTTCTATACAATATGCATATTCATTTGTACCCCTTTTTCTAAAAAATCTAGCTGTTTGGAAATAAGCTATATGAGTATCGTAGTTGTATTTATTTATATAGATATCATCTATATACTCAGCCTCGTAAAAACTTGCACTTTCTGCTTTTACATTTATAAGTGATATAAATATAGAAGCTATTAATATTAAGAAAATATTTATTTTTTTAATAAAAATCCCTCCTTCTTTTTCTTAATGAGCTAAATACTAACACTTGGATTTTTATTAAGCAAATGGGACTTTTTACTAATTAAATGAATAATATTAAGTAAAAATAATAATTCACTAAGAGAATTATTATTTTTTATGTATAATATGTATTTGAAAAAACAAGTTTTATAATATTAAAAAATATTATAATACATGGTATAATCTATGTGAGGTGATTTTATGAACGATATAGAAATCTCTAATAAAAGTATTAAAAAACCAATAACTGAAGTTATTAAGAATATTGGAATAAGTGAAGAAGATACTTATATATGTGGTAAGTATAAAGCTAAGATATGTTTAAAGAATTATAAAGAGTTAGAACATAATCCTAAGTTAATATTAGTAACGGCTATGTCTCCTACTCCATATGGAGAAGGTAAAACTACTGTTAGTATTGGACTTAGTGATGCATTATGTCGTTTAAATTATAAATGTATTGCATGTTTAAGAGAACCTTCAATGGGACCAGTATTTGGTTTTAAAGGAGGAGCTACTGGAGGAGGACTTGCTCAAGTAGTACCTATGGAAGATATTAATCTTCATTTTACTGGGGATCTACATGCTATTACTAGTGCTAATAATTTAATTAGTGCAGCTATTGATAATCATATTTATTTTGGTAATAAATTAGATATAAAGAAAGTTTTATTTAAAAGATGTGTAGATGTTAATGATAGAGCACTACGTAGAGTTAAATTAGATGGTAGAGATGAAAGTTTTACTATAACTGCTGCTAGTGAAGTAATGGCATTATTTACTTTAGCAAAAGACTTAGATGATTTAAGAGAAAGACTTGGTCGTATCGTTATAGGAATCAATAGTAAAGATGAATATGTATATGTAAGAGATTTAAATTTAGAGGGAAGCTTAGTAGCTTTATTAAAAGATGCGATAAATCCTAATGTAGTTCAAACATTAGAAAACAATCCAGCATTTATTCATGGAGGACCATTTGCAAATATAGCTCATGGATGTAGTAGTATTATTTCTACTAAAACTGCGATGAAAGTGGCTGATTATGTTGTTACTGAAGCAGGATTTGGAGCTGATTTAGGTGCTGAGAAATTCTTTGATATTAAATGTAGAGTAGGAGAATTAACTCCATATAAAGTTGTATTAGTATCTACTATTAAGGCTTTAAAGTATCATGGAGGATGTACTGGAAGTATTTATGATGAGAATTATGATGCTTTAGAAAAAGGATTTGCTAATCTAGATAAGCATTATGCTAATCTAAAGAAATTTGGTGTTAATGTAATAGTTTGTTTAAATCAATATAATACTGATAGTGATAAAGAAATAGAAGTATTTAAAAAACATTGTATGGATAAGGGATATGATTATACAATATCTAATTCATATATTGCTGGTGGAGAAGGATCTATAGATTTAGCTAATAAGGTTCTTGAAGAAAAGGAAAGTAACTTTAATTATTTATATGAACTTGATGAAAGTTATATGGATAAGATAAATAAGGTATGTAAGGAAATATATGGTGCTAAAGATGTTAAGTTTAGTGACGAAGCTATTACTAAATTGAAGTTTTTAGAGAAAAATGAAGTGTTTAATCTTCCTATTTGTGTGGCTAAAACACAATATTCGTTCTCTGATGATAAAAATAAATTAGGAGTACCTACTGATTTTGAGGTAACAGTTAAAGATGTTCAATTATATCTAGGTGCTGGATTCTTAACTGTATATTTAGGAGATATTCTAACTATGCCTGGTTTACCAGAAAAACCTAATTATGAAGTAATTGATGTAGAGAATGGTGAAATAATTAATTTAAGTTAAAAAAAAGAAGTTATTCAGTAACTTCTTTTTCTTTATCAGTTTCTTTATTTTCTTCTTGTTGTTTTTCTACACACTTTTTATCATCTTTATTATATTCTTTGTTTTCGTCATTACATTTACAAGTACTTCCATCTAATTTAGCATCATCTGGACATGTAGTAGTAGTTTCAGGTGATATTATTGTAGGACCCGGATCTCTTACTTCTACTTTTCCTTGGTATGTTACACCTTTATATACAATATAATAAGTATAATCTCCTTGATTTTGTGTATCAACTTTAGATATATCTAATGTTAAGTTATTATATACTTCATCAGTAATTTCTCCTTCAATGAAGGTTCTTGGATTACTTGATAAAGATTCTTTTGTTTGTAGTTTAATATTTTTTAATGTAAGAGTTACATTAGGTAATTCTTTTTCATTTACTGTTATAGTACCAAGATATCTCTTTTTACCATAAGTAATTACATATTTATAAGTACCTGGTTGATTAATATTAACTAATGATGTATCTAGTTTTAAAGCTTTTATTGTTGATTCTTTTAATTTTTCAACATCTTCTAAATAATCTTTAACATTAATACTAATAGGATTGTTTATTTCAATTTCTATATCTTTTAATTTAATTTCATCTGTTTTTGCTTGAGTTTCAGCAATTTTCTTTTTATCTATTGATACTGTGTATTTAGTTTGAACAACAGGTTTATCTTGAGAAGTCATTACTATTCCACTAATTATCATGAATATACTGAAGCCAGCTATTGTTGATGAAAGTATGCAAAATTGTTTTCTATTAAATTTCATAAGCTTTCTCCTATCCTGTATATATAATTATACATTATTATAGCTTTATATACAAGTCTAAATCATTGACTTTTTGGGGTTTTTATGCTACAATAAAAACAGTTAAGAGGGAGTAGTTCCCATTCAATTATTTGAATGTTTTTCATTCGTCAGGACGAGTAATTTCCGGATGAAAAGTAGTAATATGGAGCAAGACTTTTACAAATGTAAGGGTCTTGCTTTTTTGTACCCTTACGGATAGGGGATGATCAAAATGTTTTGAAGAGACTTGAAAGATTTTAATGAAATAGAATATAATTTAAGTGAGGTGAAGTTATGGTTATAGGATGGTTTATAGCATTCGTAATTCTATTAATTATTGAATTAGTAACAGTAAACTTAGTTACTATATGGTTTGCGATAGGTGCTGTAGCTGCTATTATAACTACAATATTTACTGATTCAGTATTGATTCAGTCTATTGTCTTTGTAGTAGTTAGTGTAATTGCATTATTAATCACAAAGCCATTAATAAAGAAGTTTAAAAAATTTGAAGTAGAACCTACTAATTCTGATAGAGTTATTGGAAAAGTTGGGGATGTAACTAAAAAAATTGAAAAAAATAAATATGGAGAAGTAAAGGTTTATGGAAATACTTGGACAGCTTCTAGTAAAGAAGTAATTGAAGTAGGAGAAAGAGTTAAAGTATTATCTATAGACGGAGTAAAATTAATAGTAGAAAAGGAGAAAAAATAATATGATAGGAATAATAATATTAATAATTTTAGTAGTAATTTTTATATCTGGAATTAAAATAATTCCACAATCAAAAGCTTATGTAATTGAAAGATTAGGTGCATATCATAGAACTATGCAAACTGGTATGCATTATGTAATACCTTTTATTGAAAGAATTTCAAATAAGGTTAGTTTAAAAGAAATAGTAAAAGACTTTGCACCACAACCAGTTATCACTAAAGATAACGTTACAATGCAAATCGATACAGTAGTTTATTTTCAAATTACTGATCCTAAATTATATTCATATGGTGTAGAAAATCCAATTAATGCAATTGAGAACTTAACTGCAACTACACTTCGTAATATAATTGGTGAACTTGAATTAGATGAAACATTAACATCTCGTGATGTAATTAATACTAAGATGAGAAGTATCTTAGATGAAGCAACAGATCCATGGGGAGTTAAAGTAAATCGTGTAGAGGTTAAAAATATTTTACCTCCAAGAGACATTCAAGAATCTATGGAAAAACAAATGCGTGCTGAACGTGAAAGACGTGAAGCTATTCTTAAAGCAGAAGGTGAAAAGAAAGCTGCTATCTTAATTGCTGAAGGTGAAAAAGAAAGTACTATTCTTAGAGCTGATGCTCAAAAAGAAGCAAAAATTAAACAAGCAGAAGCTGAAGCAGAATCTATCTTAAAGATTCAAGAAGCTACAGCTCAAGGTTTAAAATTATTAAAAGATGCAAAAGTTGATGAATCAGTATTAAAATTAAAGAGCTATGATGCTATGGTTAATGTAGCTAATGGTAATGCTACTAAAATTATTGTTCCAAGTGACTTACAAGGATTAGTAACTGCTGGAACAGTATTAAAAGAAACATTAACAAAAGAAGATAAATAATACTAAACTTGTAAATTGAAATAGATTTATAAGATGAAAAATTAAAAATTACTAAGAGAATCTGAATTATTCAGATTCTTTTTTTGTTGAATTAGATAAATTAATTGTTTGCTATGATTTTTATTTTCTTGTATAGTGATACCTCAAAGGAGGTAAAATATATGGAAATAAAAGTAGAAAATCAAATTATAATTATATTAAATTTGATGGGGAAGATTATATTTCTATAACTGATATGTTAAAAAATAAAGATGGATATTTCTTTATTACTGATTGGTTAAGAAATAGGAATACTCTTGAATTTTTAGGTATATGGGAAGAACTTAATAACCCTAGTTTTAATTATGGCGAATTCGCCATAATTAGAAGTCAATCAGGATTAAATAGTTTTAAAATAAGTGTAAAAGAGTGGGTAGAAAAAACTAATGCAGTTGGAATTATATCTAAGGCAGGTAGATATGGTGGTACCTATGCTCATAAAGATATTGCTTTTGAATTTGGAATGTGGATTAGTCCAAAATTCAAATTACTATTGATAAAAGAATTCGAAAGATTAAAAAAACAGGAACAGTCCAAAATAGAATGGAATGCTAAAAGAGAATTATCTAAGATTAACTATCATATTCATACAAGTGCTATTAAACATAATTTAATACCAAATAAATTGACTAAAGAACAAATAAACTATGTGTATGCAGAAGAAGCAGACGTATTAAATATGGCTTTATTCGGTGTTACTGCTAAACAATGGAGAGAAGAACATCCTAATATGGGTGGAAATATTAGAGATTATGCATCAATAAATGAATTAATATGTTTGGCAAATTTAGAAAACTTAAATTCTGTCTTTATTAAGGATGGTATCAGTCAATCAATACGATTAGGGAGATTAAATAAAATTGCAATATTGCAAATGAATGTATTAAATATGAGTGATAAAAGTACAACAAAAAAAGAGATTACTTAGTCTTTATGCCTTGATAAGTATCTCTTTTTACCATTTCTTTGTCTATATCATTTAATACACAAAACTTTTTTACTAGCCATTTTGGTTCTATTAGATCTTCTAATTTAGGATCTCCTGTTATTCTATGTATTACTATTTCTGGTCTTAGTAATTCTAACTCGTCTATTACTATATCAATATATTCATCTTTAGTTAATACATGGAATGGATGTTCATAGTAGTAGTTTTCTAATCTAGTATTTTTAGTAATACTAAGCATATGTATCTTTATACCTTGTATATCTAATTTATTTAAATATTTAACTGTGTTTAGCATATCTTCTTTAGTTTCATTAGGTAATCCATTAATAATATGTACTACTACATCTATATTTCTTTTTCTTAATTTATTTACCATATCTTCAAATTCTTTAAGTGTATGACATCTATTAATAAGAATAGATGTTTCTTCTTTTATAGTTTGTAATCCTAATTCTATAGTTAAATAAGTTCTTTTATTTAAATCTTCTAAGTAATCTAAACATTCATCAGTAATTGAATCAGGACGTGTAGCAATATTTATACCAATAACGTCTTTATAAGTTAGTACTTCCTCATATATTTCTTTTAATTTATCTACTGGAGCATAAGTATTAGTTCTTGCTTGAAAATAGGCAATATATTTTGCTTTAGGCCATTTTTTTAGCATCATATTTTTTATTTCATCAAATTGCTTTTTTATTTCATCTTTAGGATTACCAGCAAATTCACCAGATCCTGAAGCTGAACAGTAGATACAACCACCAAATCCTTTAGTTCCATCTATATTAGGGCAGGTAAAACCTGCATTTAAACTTACTTTAAATATCTTTTCATTAAATCTATTTTTATAATAGTAATCTAATGTATGATATCTTTTATTTGTATTTGAATATTTAAACATATTATCACCTAAATCGGTTATATTTTAACATGATATATAGTTTTTTTCAAATATGTGATAGAATTATACTAGGTGAGAATATGGATACTAAGTTTTGGATAGCACAATTTATTGGTTTAATAGCTTTTTGTATTTTAGGATGTAGTTATTATAAGAAGACAAAGAGAGACATTTTATTACTTCAAATGATGGCTTATATTGCATTTATAATACATTATCAATTACTAGGTGGTATTACTGGTAGTGTGTGTAATTTACTAGCATTAGTATCATTTATAATAATTTATTTATTTGATAGATTTAAAAAGAATAAGAAAATATTAGTAGGTATATTAGTACCTATACTTATAGTTATATCTTTTCTTACATTTGAGAATATATATTCAATATTTCCTATAATTGGAAGTGTTGTGGCTGTATTTTCATTTATAACTGATAAAGAGGATTTAATAAGAAAATTTGGTATAGTAGCAGTAATATGTTGGTTAATATATGCTATTGTGTATAATTCATATGTATCGATTATATTTGAGTTTGTTACTTTAATAGTAGTAACTATAGCTTATTTCAAAAGAAGAAAGAAGTGATAATATGAAGAAGACTAAGATTAAAGTTAAACCTAGAGTTATTACTGTATTAAAAGTTATTGGAGTTATTTTATGTTTATTACTAGGGGTATTTTTATTCTATTTAAAACAAATAAATGATTTAAAATCTCTTGATTATAGTGATAAAGCTAGTAATAAGATATTATTTTCATATAAAAAAGATTATATAATGTCTATTGGTAAGAATGAGACATTAAATAAGGCTTTTGAAAGTGATGATTATAATGAAGATAATTTAGATATTTATAGAAGAATTAAGTATGTTCCACATAAAGATTTAATTAGTAATATTAATAAAGCTATTAAACTAGGTTATAAGTATAGTGATATTAATATTATATTTAAACATGGTGATAATGATAGTGTTAAAAGATTTTTAAAAAGAGATAAAGTTAAATATTTAGAAGAATTCTTTAGTATAGATTATGCTAAATTAGATAATTATGAAAGATATTTAAAGTATGCCGATGAAACAGGGGAAGATGAGGATGTTACTGTTTTATGTGTTAATCTTGATTTAGATAAAGAAGATTATGTTGATGCGGTTAAAGTAGAAAAATTCTCTATAGATATGTTAGTTAATAAACATAGATATTTAAGTGAAGATTATGAGCCTAATGATTTAATGGAAATACCAGAAGAATATGTTTCTGAAGCTGGTATGAAGAGTAGTAGAATAGCCTTTAATGCATTTAAAGAAATGAGTAATGCTGCTTCTAAAGAAGGATATGGAATAGTTATTAATTCTGCATATAGAAGTTATCAAGATCAAGTAGAATTAGGTGAATACTATAAGAAATGGTATGGACAAAGTTATGTTGATAAATATGTAGCTAAACCAGGTTTTTCTGAACATCAAACTGGGTTAGCATATGACGTTGGAAGTAGAAGTGTTAATGTATTTGCTAATTCTAGGGAATATCAATGGATGAAGGATAATGCTTATAAGTATGGATTCATTGAAAGATTTACTAAAAGATATGAAAATATCACAGGATTTAGAATGGAAGCATGGCATTATAGATATGTTGGAAAAGACATAGCTAAGTATATTCATGATAATAATATTTCATTTGAAGAATACTGGGCAATTAATTTAGATAAATAGGAAATAATTCCTATTTTTTTTCTTTAAATATTTTGTTATTTATGTTATTATGTTAATAGAGTATAAGAAGGTGTTTTGTATGTATCCACTTGGAAAACAATTTGAAGTAGATTATACTAAGGCTAAGAGTGACAAGAAGACAATTATTCAAGGCTCTAATTATAGAATTTCTGTTATTACAGAGAGAGTTGTTAGACTTGAATTTTCACCTAATGGCCAATTTAACGATAGACCAACACAACTTATCAAAAAGAGAAATGTTGGGATACCGGATTTTTATGTTAGACAAGATGCTACTATGCTTGAATTAACTACAAAATACATGTCTTTAACATATATTAAAGGTCAACCTTTTGTAGGAACTAAATTAGATCCTATGAAGAATTTAAAAGTTACTCTTTTATCAAAAGAAAGAGATAGAGCTAAAGATTGGTATTATGGACATCCTGAAGTTAGAAATATGTTAGGTAATATGATTAGTATTGATGCTAATACACCTAAAAATCAACAAAAAGGATTATATTCATTAGAAGGATTCTGTTCTATAGATGATTCTAATGATAAAGTTATTATGGAGGATGGTACTCTAGGTAATCCATTACCAAATCATATAGATATATATGTATTTATGTATGATAAAGACTTTAGACAAGCTTTATTTGATTATTTTAAAATGACTGGAGCTCCTGCTTTAATACCTAGATATGCTTTAGGTAACTGGTGGAGTAGAAATACAACATATGATGATAAGACTACTAATGATTTAATAAGAAATTTTGAAAGAAAGAAAATACCTATATCAGTATTATTATTTGATCATGATTGGCATGTTAGAGATGTAGGTAATAGTAAAGGTTTAAAGACTGGGTTTACTTTTAATGAGAAATTATTTAAAGATCCTAGTAAGACTATTAGTGAATTACATAAGAAGGGTATTCGTGTAGGATTATGTGTTAATCCTATGAATGGAATATATCCTCATGAACAATACTATAAAGAAGCAAAAGAATTCTTACAATTACAAGATAATACAATTATTAAGTTTGATCCATTAAATCCTAAGTTAGTAGATGTATTACTTAAGATGTTTATACATCCATTAGAGGCTTTAGGAGTAGATTTCTTTTGGAATGATTTTAAAGGTGATGTCACTCAAATGTGGGCATTAAACCATTATATGTATTTAGATTCTGGAAGAGATAATAATAAACGTGCTTTATTATTAAGTAGAGGAGGAATACTTGCTCCTCATAGATATCCAGTATTATATGGTGGTAGTAGTGAAATTAGTTGGAAAAGACTAAAAGAATTACCATTCCTTTATCTTAATGCAGCTAATATTGGTGTTAGTTGGTGGAGTCATGATGTTGCTGGTAACCATGGTGGTATTGAAGATGGAGAATTATATCTTAGATATCTTCAATTAAGTACTTTTGGACCAATACTAAGATTTCATGGGGCACGTGGTAGATACTATAAGAAAGAACCTTGGTTATGGGATGCTAAAACAGAAAATATAGCAGCTGATTATTTAAGACTTCGTCATAGATTAATACCATATTTATATACAGAAGGTTATAATTATACAAAGAGTGGAACTCCTCTAATTCAACCTTTCTATTATAATTATATGTGGGTATATGATGATGAATTATATCGTAATCAATACTATTTAGGTTCACAATTATTAGTATGTCCAATACTAGAACCTAAAGATCCTGTAATGAACAGATCTATTCATAGATTCTTTGTACCTGATGGTACTTGGTATGATTTAGTTACTGGTAAGAAATTCCCAGGTAATAAGAAATATGTATCATTCTTTAAAGAAGAAGATTATCCAGTATTTGCACATTCTGGTTCAATAATCCCATTCTCTAATAGAAGTGATTATAATAATATAGGTCTTCCAACAGACTTAGAAATTCAAATATTCCCAGGTGCATCTAATACTTATACTTTATATGAAGATGATGGAATTACTTCTTTATATAAACAAGGATATTTCTTAAAGACTTCAATAGACTATAACTACTTAAGAAATAATTATACTGTTATTATTAGATCTATTGATGGTAAGAGTGGTATTGCTCCTGAGAAGAGAAATTATAAAATGGTATTTAGAAATACTAAAGAAGCAGAAAATGTTACAGTATACTTTAATTCAGATAAGTTAGAATCCGAAAACTATGTAGATGGTAATGACTTTATAGTTGAAGTTAGAAATGTTCCTACTATAGGACAATTAACTATTAACTGTAAGGGTAAAGATATTGAAATAGATGCAGTTAGACTTATTAATGATGATATTGATAGTATCTTAATGGATCTAAAGATTGATACTTATTTAAAAGAAGAAATAGCTGGTATAATATTTGGTGAATTACCAATTAATAAGAAGAGAATTGAAATTAGAAAGTTAAAGACAAAGGGGTTATCTAAAGAATACATTGGATTATTCTTGAAATTATTAGAGTACATCAATGAATTCTAGGAGGTTTGTATGGAAAAAAAGGATATAAGTATTAAGAGATTAAAAGTACTAGAAAATGCAATGATACTTAATCACTTAACAGAAATTGATTTTAATAGTAATGAAGAGAGATCTTTGGCTTATGAGACTTTATTATCTAAAACAATAATTGAAGGAAAATTTGATGATATATTTGTATCAGATGAATTAGAAGGTTTAGATAATTCAGAAAAAGAAAAAATATTTGATTTAAGTAGAAAATATAGTTCTTTATGTTTCTATCGTGGAGATATAGATTACTGGTTAGATTCAGTTGAGGGTATAACATTAGGTAATGAAAATACAACTGCTGAGATATTACTTAGTAATTATAATTACTTAATAAGACTTGCTAAAAATGGTGGAGAAGAAGTTTTAAAATTTTTGAATAAATTTAATAGTAATGAATCTTTTGATAATTGTTCTATTATAGCTTCATTATTACTTCGTTTTGCTAATGAAGATATATTAGAAAAAGTATTAATAGAAATGGTATCTGAAAATGGTTTATATAAGAATTTTACTGATACTCAAAAGATTATAATGTGTGATTCTCCTGATGGAATACTATATAAAGAAAATGAAAGTGGTAGTATTGAGTTAATATCTTGTGAAGGAATAATTAGTAAGATGCATGATGGAGCAGAAGATTATCCAATGAAGGATATTGATTCTGATGTATTTAAAAAGTACATTGAAGAAATTTGCTCTGATTATATTGGAGCAGTTATTAAGAAGTAATAAATACTTGAAATATTTTAGTTTTGTATTATAATATACATATATTTTGTGAAGAAAAAGAAGTAGTAATAAATTAATTCTTTTTAGAGAGTCTATGGTTGGTGGAAATAGATAGGAATTGTTTATGAACTTGTCTTTGGAGCAATTGGGTAATTCCGTTATAAATTATGAGGTAATTTATATTACAAATTAAGGTGGTACCACGGAATTTCGTCCTTAGGATGAAGTTCTTTTTTTTGGAGGATTTTATGGATAAATTAGTATTTGAATTATTATTATTTATAATATCTTTTATAGTTGTATTTGTGCTCTATCAAATATTTATAGTTAGAAGAGCTAAAAGAGTAAAGAAACCTAAAGAACCAGTTGAGGTTACTTATTTAGTTAGAAAGTATAAATTAGATTTAGAGAAAATTAATTATATAAGCTTATTAAATGTAATATCATTAGTATCAAGTTTAGATATTGCGTTAGTAGTAGTGCTGATACTATTATTTAAAAGTTTTATTTTAGAAATGATAGCTGGATTTGTAGGTACATTTGTAATTATATTAGTTAGTTATCATATTGTTTATTTAGTATACAAAAAGAAAGGAATGATTAAAGATGAACATAAAGGAAATAGAAAGTAAATGGCAAAAATATTGGGATGATAATAAATCTTTTAAAGCAGAAACAGGAGGAAATAAGAAACCTTATTATATCTTAGTAGAGTTTCCATATCCAAGTGGTGCAGGACTTCATGTAGGACATGTAAGAAGTTATACTGCGCAAGATGCTATGGCTAGAATGATGAGAATGCAAGGATATAATGTTTTATATCCAATGGGTTGGGATGCTTTTGGGGCTCCAGCAGAACAATATGCTATAAAGAATCATATTCATCCAAAAGAAGCTGTTAAAGAAAATATAAAGACATTTAAAGCACAAATGAAATCAATTGGGTTCTCATTTGATTGGGATAGAGAGTTTTCTACTACTGATCCTGAATATTATAAATGGACTCAATGGCAATTTTTGCAATTTTATAAACATGGAATGGCTTATAAGGATACTATTCCAGTTAACTGGTGTCCTACTTGTAAGAGTGTTTTAAGTAATGAGGATGCTGCGGGTGGAGTCTGTGAGCGTTGCGGTAGCCAAGTAGAACAAAAAGAAAAGAGTCAATGGATGCTTAGAATGGGAGATTATGCTGAGGATCTATTAAAAGGATTAGATGATACTAATTTTGCTGATAGAGTTAAATTAGGTCAAATTAATTGGATTGGTAAATCTACAGGAGTTGAAGTAGATGTTGAAATAGTTGGTGGAGGAAAGTTTAGTATATTTACTACTTGTCCTGAAACTATCTATGGTATTACATTCTTTGTAATTGCTCCTGATGGAAAACTTATTAAAGAATTAATGGATAGAGTAGAAAACAAAGATGAAGTTAATGCTTATATTAAAGAAACTGCATTAAAAAGTAATATGGATAGAACTGAACTTAATAAAGGTAAAACTGGTGTAGAAGTTAAAGGTATTAAAGCTATTAACCCAGTTAATGGAAAAGAAGTCCCAATATTCTTAGGAGACTTTGTATTAGGTGATTATGGTACTGGTGCTGTTATGGCTGTACCTAGTCATGATCAAAGAGACTTTGAATATGCAAAAGAACATAATCTTGAAATTATTCAAGTAATTGATTGTGGTGATATAAGTGAACACGCTATTGAAAAGACTGAATATATGGGTCATGACTATAAGATGATTAATTCAGAAGAATTCAATGGTATGACAGTGGATGTTGCTCGTGAAAAGATATCTGATATGCTTGTTGAAAAAGGATTAGGTAGAAGAGTTAATAATTATAAGATGAGAGACTGGATATTCTCAAGACAAAGATTCTGGGGAGAACCAATTCCTATGGTTAACTGTCCTAAATGTGGATGGGTACCATTAAATGAAGAAGATTTACCATTATTATTACCTGATGTTGCTGAATATGAGCCTACTGAAGATGGAGAAAGTCCATTAGCTAATATTACTGATTGGGTTAATTGTAAGTGTCCTAAATGTGGAGGAGACGCTAAGAGAGAGACTGATACTATGCCTAACTGGGCAGGAAGTTCTTGGTATTTCTTAAGATTTATGGATGCACATAATGATAAAGAATTTGCTTCAATGGACGCAATGAAATACTGGAATAGAGTAGATTGGTACAATGGTGGTATGGAACATACTGCTAGACACTTACTTTATGCAAGATTCTGGGTACAATTCTTATATAACATTGGATTAGTTCCTCATAAAGAAATGATTTGGACAAGAGTTAGTCATGGTATGGTACTTGGTAGTGATAATGTTAAGATGTCTAAGTCTAAGGGTAATGTAATTAATCCTGATGATATAGTTAATGAATATGGTGCAGATACACTTCGTACATATGAAATGTTTATGGGTGATTATCAAATGGATGCTCCATGGAGTACTGATTCATTAAAAGGATGTAAGAGATTTATTGATAAAGTAGCTAGATTAATAGATAAAGTAAATGATAAATCTGGATTTACTGAAAGTCTAGAATCTATTCAAAACAAAACTATTAAAAAGATTGAGTATGATTTAACTCATATGGGTTATAATACTGCAATATCTAGTTTAATGATTTTAACTAATGCTTATGATGACTTAGAATCTATTACTAAAGAAGATTATCATTTATTACTTACTTTATTAAATCCAATTGCTCCTCATATAACTGAAGAATTAAATGAAATGATTGGATTTAAACCAATATGTGAATCTGAATGGCCTAAATATGATGAAGAAAAAACAGTAGAAACTGTTAAAGAAATAGCTGTTCAAGTAAATGGTAAAGTACGTGGTACTATTGAAGTACGTGTAGAAGATGATGATAATTCTATTAAAGAAAAGGCTATGGATAATGAAAATGTTAAGAAACATATTGAAGGTCATGAAATAGTCAAAGTAATAGTTATTAAGGGAAAAATAGTTAATATAGTTATAAAATAAGGAGTGTTTACTCCTTGTTTTTTTGACTTTTTTAGTAAAATATGATATAATATCCTGCAATTAAGGGGTGTTACTATGTCTAATAAAAAAGAATTTGTTGTAGTAGCGGGAAAAAAGTTTTCATTATCTGCATATGAATATTTATTAAGTAGATTTAAAGAGGCTTTCTCTCATACAAGTCTTTCTGTTGAAAAGGCTTATGAAGAGTTAGAAAAATGTAATATAACTCTTGAAAAATCTATGGATAAAAATGCATATGAATATTATTCATTATTGCCACATAGTGAGAGAAATAGAATTAGAAGTATCCTACACCAAATAATAGTGTTTAAAGGATCTGTTTATGGTGTGATTACTGAGAAGTTAACAGGGGATACTAAACAATTTGAAAGATTATATCATGATAATTTTATGTATTTTGAAAAATATATATATTATTATATTAGATATGATGCTGATGGTAATTTTGATAAAGTTGCTACACTACATAATTTAGATACATTATTTGTAAATTTACCATTAAGAAGATTAGCTTATGATAAAGCTTATAATATGAAGAAAGATAATCTAGATGCATTTGACTATGCTATGTGTTTAGATGAAATAACTTCTGAAGAAATTATCAATATAAATAGTTTAGTTAACTTTAGTGATGTTGATAAAGTAGATGGTTATAAGACTACTAATAATGATATCGTAACTTCTTCATTTACTCCACTAGATAAAAAGTTTGTTCCTAGTGAAATGGAAAAGTTATTAGAAGATTATAAACATGATTTTGGATTAACTATATTAGATCCAGATGAAGAAAATATTACTACTGAAGAGAGAAATAAAAGAAGATATAAGTTATTTGAAAAAGAAGCTACTTTTCATATAAGATTTGAAAGAATCCACCCATTCAATGATGGTAATGGTAGAACTGGTAGAATTATTATGAATAGGAACTTATTAAAGAGTAAACAAGCTCCAGTATTAATAACAGATGTAATGTCAGATGATTATAAACATTATATTAATACATTTGATGTAGATGGATTAACTAAATTATTATTAAGTAGTTCATCACAACAATTATCTAACTGGATTTCTTTATATAAAGCAGGACTTGAAATTAGAAAGAAAACTATTAATCCTAATAATGATAAATTAGCTGAATTAGAAGAATACAGTGAAGGTAAAAAACATATTAAAAAGAAAAATGATGATTAAATAAAATAATCATCATTTTTTTACATATTTTTTAATATTTAGTATTTATACTTTTATTGGTGATTATATGAAAGTAAAAATATTTGATTATGAAGATGAGATTGATTTAGAAGAAGATATTAATGATTTTATTAGTAATAATAATATAGAAGTAATAGATATTAAATATCAGATTAGTTCTGCTATATTTGGAGAAGAACAAGTGTTTTGTTTTTCAGGAATGATTATTTATATTGAGGGATAATTGTGTTATAATAATAATAGAGGTGAGAATATGAAAAAGGGAGAAAAGAAAAAGAAAGTTGATAATACAAATAATGATAAGACTAAAAAAGTATTTATAGTAATTTCTGCAATAGTAATATTTTTAACTATAGCAGGAATAGTATGTGCTATTTTGATGTATAATGCTCAATATAATTCTAAAGGTGTTAGTCATTTCTTAGTAGTTACTATAGATCCAAATAAAGAGAGAGTACAAATAGGAAGATTAGATGATTATAATGTATATGTAGAAGGATTAAGTAAATATAATTTTAGAACTTTTAATGCTGAAAATTTATCAGTAAAAGAAGCTATTGATAAAAAATTAGTATCAGTAGATGAATGGAAGAAATATGCTTTTAGTACTAAGAAAGATAATGATTCATTAATACTAGTATTTGAGAATTATGAAATAGCTCTTACTGGTGATGAATGTTTAATTAGACCACGTTCATAGTAAAAACAGTCATAGGACTGTTTTTTTATGTTATAATGATAATAGTGGAGGAATTATGAAAGATGTAACAATGAAGAAAAGTAATTTCGTAAAGGGTGCATTAATTACTACACTTGGTATTGTTATTGCTAAGATACTAGGTATTTTATATGTTATACCATTTCATGCCATAATAGGTGATGAAGGTGGAGCACTATACGGATATGCTTATACAATTTATACTTTATTTGTATCATTAGCATCAGCAGGTATTCCTCTAGCTATTTCTAGAATAGTATCGGAATATCAGACAATGGGATACTATAGAGCAAAGAAACGTGTATTTTTAATTGGTAGAAAGATAGCTATATTAGCAGGATTTATTTCATTTATAATTATTCTTATTACGGCACCATTACTTGCGAAAGCAGTACTTGGTAATGTAGTGGGTGGAAGTACTGTTAAAGATGTTACTTTTGTTATTAGAGTAATAGGAACTGCTATATTAATAGTTCCTACACTTAGTATATATAGAGGTTATTTTGAAGGACATAGATTATTTAGTCCACCATCAATATCTCAAGTAATAGAACAAATTCTAAGAGTATTCATAATAGTAGTTGGTAGTTATATAGCTATTAAAGTATTAAAAATAGATTTAACTAGTTCTGTAGGTATTGCTTTAGCTGGTGCTACTGTAGGCGCTTCTATTGCTTATGTATATTTAGTTAATAAAAGAATTAAAAATAAAAAAGTATTTAATGAAAAGATACGTGTAGTTAATGAACCTAAGATTAGTGATAAAGTAATATTTAGAAAGATATTATATTATGCAGTACCATTTATTATGATTGATATATTTAAGTCATTATATAATTATGTAGATATGTTTACTGTAGTTAAAGGATTAGTTAATCTTGCTAAGTTTGAGGCTATAGATGCTGAAACAATATATTCTATGTTATCTACATGGGCTAATAAGTTTAATATGATACTATTAGCTATATCTACTGGTGTAATTGTTAGTTTAATACCTAATTTGACTGAGAGTATTGTTAAGAAGGAACATTTCCAAATAGAAAAGAAAATTAATCAAGCTTTAGGTGTACTTTTATATTTAACTGTACCTATGACTTTAGGAATTAGTTTTTTAGCTAAACCCATATGGTTATTATTCTATGGAAAAAGTACTTATGGCTCTAGTGTATTAAGTTATTATATATTTGTAGGATTCTTTATAGGTTTATTTACTTCATTAATTATAATGATTCAGACTTTAAAGGATAAGAGAATTCTATTAATAAGTTTAGTTACAGGAGTAATTATTAAAATCCTTTTAAATAATTATTTAATAAGTGCCTTCTATAATGTGGATATGCCTCCATATTATGGCGTAATTACAGCTTCTATTATAGGATATTTAGTATCTTCAATTATATGTTTATTTGTATTAAGAAATAAGTATAAGATTAATTTTGAAGAAATAATAAATAATTTTATAAATATAATGTGTGCTGCATTATTAATGGTAATAGTATTATTTATTTGTAAGTTATTTATACCTATTACTTCTACTAATAGAATTATGAATTTAGTAATTATATTAGTTTATACAGCTATTGGTGCAGTAGTATATTTTGTATATGGACATTTTTCTAAATTAACTAATAAAGTATTTGGAAGAGATATATTTAAAATATTAAATAAATTATTCTTTAGAAAATAAAAAAGGACTAAGTCCTTTTTATTTTTTAACTATTTTTTTAAGTCCATGGTATAGAGAAAATGTTATTTTATACATTCTATACCAGAATTTAGATATTATTAAATCATATTCACCAATTAATTCTACTACATGACCTCCAAATGACTTTTTAAATAGATATAATCCAAATAATGGGTTTTCTTTTCTAAAGTCACCTGTAATACCATAGAAGTTATATCTTTTATAGTGATTATCTATAGCATATTTAACTCCAGCATAGTGTACTGAATAGGCTGATTGGAATTGCATTAAGTTATCATCTGTTCCTCCAAATAATGATAATACTTCATTACCATAAATTAGGAATAGGATAGTACCTAATACTTTCTTTTCTCCATATTCTTTAATATATTCATTAATCTTATCTATTTGTTTATTTAATCTTTCAATATTATCTTTATCTAATTTATTAGAAGATTCATATTTTTTTTCATTCATTTGAAGAATATTATTATCATGTTTATAAATTCTATCTTTAAGAGCTTTTTCTGTTTCTTCTAATTCTAATTTAGTATTTTCTAAATACTTATTAAAATCTATTTCTCCAATGAGTATTTTTAAGATACCTGAATCATGTAGATTATCCCACATACCTTCATAATAAGATAGGGGACGATCTATGAAATCACGTCTATCTCCAGTGTGTTCCATAATAGATTTAAATACTGGTAGTTCATCTCTTGTGATTTCACGTGTTGTGATACAGCTTTTCTCATTTTTTCTAAGTATTTGTCTTGTTTTAGATTCCATGTCAGCTTGTACTTCTTCTTCTGTTCTACCATTAATTTCTATAACATGCATCCATCTAGGTTGAAGTGTATCTTGCATTAAATTAAATCCATGAAATTTATATCCTAATTTCTTTAGGTTTTCTACAGATTCTTTATTATTATATCCATCTTCAACAATGTTACCATCATTATCACGTTCTTGGTATTCTACATATGGATCTATTTTTACAAATATTCCACCTTTTTCTTTTACAAATTTTTTTAATTCTATTGTGAATTCTTTTAATAAATCATAGTTATTATAATCTATTAAGAAACCTCTAGGTGAGTAAAACATTTTCTTTTTTATTATTGGAACATTCTTAGCTAAAAGTAGAGCTCCAGCTACAACTTTATCATTATCTTTTAGTCCTACATAGTAAGAATCCCAACCATTTATTTTTTTTAAGTTAGCCCATTCTTCTGTTTGGTGGAAAGTAATTTGAGGATGTTTATCAGCAAACTTTTTAAATTCATCTTTATTTAGAATCGTTAATTGCATGTTTTACCTCCTTAATATGTTTTCTCTTTACTGTTTTTCTATATATTGGTACTAATTTAGTAAATACAAAGTACATAAAATGATTAGTAATATAATCTAATTCTCCAATAAACTCTGTGTATTCTCCACCTAATCTCTTTTTGAATAACCAAATACCATATTCCGGATCATCATTACTTGGATTATATGAAGTTCCAAAGAAATCAATAGTTTTATATCCTTCTTTAACAGCATCTTTTATTATTTCATAATAAATTAAATAATTAGCATTTAAAGTTCTAAGTTCAGAACTATTACCACCATGTATTGTCCATACTTTATCTCCATATTTAGTTGTGATTATGGATGATAGAGGATATTTATCTTCTTTTATATTATTTATTTCCGAAATTAGTTTATTTAATCTATCTATTTGATTACCTAATTCTTTCTTTTTATTTTCACTTGTTAGTTTACTAGAACTTTCTTCTAAATTACTTAAATTATTGTTTAATAAGTTTAAAGTTTTTTCTTTATTTAAATAAACTATATAAATATCACTATGATTATTTTTATGAAGATCTTTATAAAATGATAGATAGTATTGTTTTGAGTATATTGAGATGTTTTCTCTATCAGCAGTTGCTTGCATAGTTTTATAAAAATCATCTATATATTTTTCATCATTTTTAAATATTTCTAATTCATAGATATTCCCTTTATTAATAATCTTTTTAGTAGTTGAATGAAGATTATTATTAATACTTTCTAAACCTTCTGTTAAATCTAGTCTAAAGGTATATCTTGGTTGATTATGTTCAAATGCTTTATTATAACCAAGGTGTTTATAACCTAGTTTTTTTAAATAATCAACTAATTCATAATTATCTTTTCCTTCTATTTTATTTCCATCTAAATCAAGTTGTTGTAGTTTTACATCTGGATCTATTTTAAGAAATATAGCTTTTTGTTTTTTAATAAATGAAACTGTTTTTTGAGTCATTTCTTTTATTACTTCTTTATCATTATAGTCTAATACAAATCCTCTAGGAGCATAGAAATAACTATAACCTAATGGTAAGTTTTTCTTTAAAAGTAGAGTAGCTGCAACTACTTTATCTTCTTTTGTTAATCCTAAATAGAAAGGTGTTAATCCTTTTTCTTTTTGAGCAAATTCACCCCAATCAGTTGATTGAAGAAAATGTGATTTATTATGAGTTGAGACGAAATTTTCAAATTTATCTTTCTCTAATGTAACTAATTCATACATTTATATCACCTTCTTTTATAGTATATCATAGAATAGTGAAATATTTAATTAAATAGTTTATTTTTAAGAGTATTTGTAATATAACGAATATAGAGAAGTAAGTCTGATTTTGGAGATTTTCTTTAGATAGCATCTGAAAAATCATTTTCAGATGTTTTTTATTATCTAACTAGTAGTATCACTACAGTTAATTATTAGAAATAAATAAAAAAATTTCCAAAGAATTTGAAAATTTTTATAACATATAGTAATTATCATCTTTTTTTAGATAATCTTTTTTATTTTCTAAGTTATTTAGTCTTTCTTCTAACTTAGAAATTCTTTCGTTTAATTTAGTGAATTCCTCAATAATATTAAAAAAGTAATTTGGAGGAAATGGCATATTAAAATTATTCATATTATCCCTCTTTCTTAGTATTTTATGATAAAATAAGAAATAGGTGATATTATGCGTCTTAGAAATGTTAAAAATAAGAAAGAAATAATGGATAATTCTAGTTATTTAGTTAAAGATCCTACTATGTATAAAGGTAAATGGAAAGAGTTATTTAATAATAGTAATCCAATCTATATAGAAATAGGTATGGGTAAGGGTCAATTTATAATTAATAATGCTTTAAAGTATCCAGATATTAATTTTATAGGTATAGAAAAATATGATAGTGTAATAGCTAAGGGTCTATTGAAAATACCTGAAGGATTAAATAACTTAGCTATGGTTAGATGGGATGCTTTAGGTATAGAAGATATATTTGATAAAGAAATAGATAGAATATATCTTAATTTCTCAGATCCATGGCCTAAGAAGAGACATCATTTAAGAAGACTATCTAGTAGGGTATTTCTTGAGAAATATGAGAAAATATTTAAGAATGGTAATATTATTGAGATGAGAACTGATAATAGAGATTTATTTCAATATTCATTAGTTAGTTTTAGTGAATTTGGTTATACTTTAGAAGAAGTTAGTTTAGATCTACATACGGATAATATGCCAGAAATAACTACTGAGTATGAAGATAAGTTTTCTAAAGATGGAATGCCTATATATTATGTAATGTGTAATAAAGGTGTAAATAAATAGAAAAAGTTTTCATATTTGAAAAAATAATGATATAATGATATAAGAGTAGGTGAAATATGAAAAGATTAATTGTTTTGCTCTCTATCGTTACTATTTTGGTAACGGGTTGCAGTATTAATAGACTTGATGATAAAGATATTGATAGTAATATTAAAACTCTTATGTCTGAGAATAATAAATTATATAATGTTCATTATGAAGGATATAAGTATTATTTACCAAAAGGAATTGGGTTCTTAGACAAAGATGATTATAATGCTATATTAAAAGATAAAAATAATAATAAGTATTATTTATATGTAGATGTTATTAGTTATTATCATGAAGTAGAAAATGATTATGAGATTAATAAGAATTCATATTATTCTAAAAGATTAGATTATAAAGATAAAACTGGTTATATTCAAATAGATGAAGTTGATGCTGAATACTTTATACAGTTTGTATATAATTATGCTAAGATGGAAGCTTATGTCAGTAAAAAAGATTTGGTAGATGTAGTTACTAATATGTGCTTTATTCTTAGAAGTATTAGTTATAATGATGTAGTATTAGAAAGTTTAATAGGAGAAAACAAGATTAACTATAAAGAAGAAGATTATACTTTATTTAAAGCAGATTCTTCAAAAGAATCATTCTTGGATGTAGTTAAGAAAGAAGAGACTGAAAAGTATAAAAAGGATTTAGAGGATGAAAAAATAAACTTAAATGATTAGGAGGGTAACATATGGGTGTATTTGATAAAATTAAAAATGCTTTATTCGAAGTTGAATATGTAGAAGTAGATGAACCACCTAAAAAAGAAAAAAAGGAAAAGAGAAAAGACAAAGAAAGAAATATAGAAGAAGATAAGCCTATAGCTAAAAGAGTTGTTTTACCTGATAAGAAGGAAGAAAAAATTGAAGAATTAAAAGAAGAAGAATTATTAGATGAAGATTTTGAAGTTCGTCCTTTAGAAGAAGAAAAACCTCGTGAACAGTTTAAGTTTATGGATGATAATGATTTCAAAGTTGATGATGGACCTGAGTATTTAGGAGAAGATATAGAAAAATCAGTAGTTGAAGAAAGACCTTTATATGGTGAATATAAAGAAGAAAGAGTTGAAGAAGTATATACTCCAATAACTACTTATAATAATCCTAATTATTCAAGTAGTTCTGATACTAATTTATATGGTATGAATAATCATTCAGCTTATGATGTGCCTGTTCATCAATATGGTACTTATGAAAAATCTGAAAAGACTTACTTTAAACCAAGTCCAATTATTTCACCAATTTATGGTATCTTAGATAAGAACTATAAAAAGGAAGACGTTAAGGAAAAAAAAGAAATTAGATTAACTGGTTATACTAGAAGTAATATGAATCTTGATGATATAAGAGAAAAAGCTTATGGTAAAGAAAAAGAAACAGAACCAGAAGTAGAAAAAAATATTTTTGAAGTAGAAAATGATGCTTCTGATAATGTAATGGTAGATTTAAGTGATAGATCTAAACCAGAAGTTAAAGAATTAACTATGGGTGATGCTGAAGAATATTTTGAAGATTTAGGGTTAGAATATAATGTAGATTATGTTGATGTAAGTACTGATAGATCTAAGATTACTAAAGAAGAACCTAAAGAAGAAAAGGTAGAAGAAAAGCCTGTAGAAATAGAAGAGAATCTTACAAATATAGAAGAATCTATTGAAAAAGAAAAAATAGATGATATTAAGGTAGAAATAGAAAAAGAAACAGAACCAGACGATGATAACTTATTTGATTTAATTGATTCAATGTATGAAGAATAATAAGGAGGAATAAAAATGGAATTTTTGAATGAATTTTTACCTATACTATTATATATAGCAGGTATCGTATTATTAATTGTATTAATTATATTAGGAATTAAAGCAATTAAAATATTAGATAATGTGGAAGATATGGTTGAGGATGCTCAAGATAAATTAGATGAGTTTGAAGGAGCTATATCATTATTAAGTAAGACTGCTAATAGTTTTGCTGGTATCAGTAGTTCTATAGTTACTGGTATTACAACAGCTATCGGTAAAATATTTACTAAAAAATTAAAAGAGGAGGAAGATGAAGATGAGTAAAGAAAAAAGAAGAAAACATTATGGAGGATTTATTCTAGGTGCTTTAGCTGGAGCTAGTTTAGGATTATTATTTGCTCCTAAGAAAGGTAGTGAATTAAGAGCTGATTTAAAGAAGAAATTAGATGAATTACTTGATCAAGCTAAAGAAATAGATGTAGATGAAGTAAAAGAACAATTCAATAAGAAAGTAGAAGAAATCAAAGAAGAATTAGCTGATATGGATAAAGAAAAAGCTATCAAAATCGCTAAGAAAAAAGGAGCAGAAGCTAGAGCTAAAGCTGAAGAATTAGTTGTATTAGCTAAAGAAAAAGGAACTCCTGCTTTAATGAAAACAGCTGAAAAAGTATTAGAAAACGTAATTAAAGTTTCTAAAGATGCATTAAAGAAATTAGAAAAAGCTCAAAAAGAAGATAAATAAAAAGTCATTTGACTTTTTATTTTTTTATGATAAAATAAAGTTAAGTTTTCAGTGATGAAAGAAATAGTAGTAAAATAATTATTATTTAGAGATCTAATGGTTGGTGAAAATTAGAAATATTGTTTTATGAATTACAACTTTCTAGAAAACATCGTTAACTGCGTTAAAGTATAAGTGCATGTAATACATGAATTAAGGTGGTACCGCGAATAATTCGTCCTTAGGATGATTATTTCGCGTTTTTTTATTAAGGAGGAAAAATTATGACATTATTTGAAGAATTAGAATGGAGAGGTCTTGTTAAAGACTTAGCTGGAGATGACATTAAAGATAAATTAAACAATGATAAATTAACTTTTTATTGGGGAACTGATCCTACAGCAGACAGCTTACATTTAGGACATTATTCTAGTTTAGTTACTGCTAAGAGATTAGCTAAAGCTGGACATCATCCTATATTATTAGTTGGTGGAGCTACTGGGTTAATTGGAGATCCTAGACCTACTGCTGAAAGAGAGATTATTGCTAAAGAAGTTGTTGATAAAAATGTAGAAGGTTTATCTAAGCAAGTAAAAGAAATAGTTGGCGATGTAGAAGTAGTTAATAACTATGATTGGATGAAAGAATTTTCATTCTTAGATTTTTTAAGAGATGTTGGTAAGTATATTAATGTTAATTATATGTTAGATAAAGATATAATTAGAAGAAGACTCGAAAGTGGAATTACTTTTGCAGAATTCTCTTATATGTTACTTCAAGGATATGATTACTTACATTTATTTAGAGAAAAAGGAGTTACTTTACAAGCTGCTGGATCTGACCAATGGGGTAATATTACTACTGGTATAGATTTAATTAGAAAAATGGAAGGCAAACAAGTATATGGATTTACAATGCCATTAATATTAGATTCTACTGGTAAGAAGTTTGGTAAGAGTGAAGGTAATGCTTTATGGTTAGATGAAAATAAAACATCTAGTTATGAGTTATATCAATACTTAATTAATACTGAAGATGCTAGTGTTGAGGAATACTTAAAAGTATTTACATTCCTTAGCCCTGAAGAAATAACTGATATTATGAAGAAACACACTGAAACTCCAGAATTGAGAATTGCTCAAAAAGAATTAGCTAAACAAATAATTACTGATTTACATGGAGAAGATAGTTTTAATAGAGCTATTAGTATATCAGAATCTCTATTTAGTGGAGATATTAAGTCATTTACTTCTAAAGAAGTAGAGGAAGCATTCAAAGGACTTGAACCATTTGAGATTAATAGTGATTTAAATATAGTAGATTTATTAGTAGAAGCTGGAGTTTGTTCTAGTAAGAGAGAAGCTCGTGAATTTATAAGTAATGGAAGTATTACTTTAAATGGAGATAAGATTACTGATTTAGAATTTACTGTTACTAAGGGTGTTTGTATTGATTCTAAATACTTAGTAGTACGTAGAGGTAAGAAGAAGTACTTTGTAGGTATATATAAATAGATGTCTTGGACATCTATTTTTTATGATATAATTTAATTGGTGATTATATGAAAATAGTATTAGTTAGACATGCACAGACAGAAGATAATTTTAATCAGATTATGCAGGGATTAAAAAATAATTTATTAAATGATACTGGTAGGAGAGATTGTCAGAGATTAAGAGAAAAACTTAAAGATATTAAGTTTGATTACTGTTATACATCTCCATTAGTTAGATGTGTAGAAACTGCATTTATCTTAATAGGTGATAAATGTGAAATGATTAGAGATGATAGATTAATTGAAAGAGATTTAGGTAAACTTGAAGGTAAGAAACGTGATAAATATGATGTTGAAAAATATTGGGATTATGATTTAAATAGTAATGATCTTGGTGTAGAACCTGTTAGAAGTGTTATTGAAAGATGTAGAGATTTTCTTGAATATATTAAGAATAAGTATTCTTCTGATACATGTATATTAATAGTTGGTCATAGTGCAACGTGTAAGGCACTTAAATTATTACTAGAAAATAAAGAATTGAAAGGTAGTTTATTTGAGAGAAATATTAAGAATTCTGAATATTTAGAATTTGAGATATAAAAAAAGAAGAGCAATGCTCTTCTTTTAATTTTACTTATTATAGAATTCAACGATTAATGCTTCATCAATATCAGCATTTAATTCATTTCTTTCAGGTAATCTTACGTAAGTAGCTTCCATTTTGTTTTCATCATAGTTAATGAATTCAACTCTCTTAGTTACTTTAGCTAAGCTTTCAGCTACTACTTTTAAGTTCTTATCTGCTTCTTTCATAGCGATAACATCACCAACTTTAACTCTGTATGATGGAATATCAACTTTCTTACCATTAACAGTTACGTGTCCGTGGTTAACTAATTGTCTAGCAGCACGTCTAGTAGAAGCAAAACCAATTCTATATACTAAGTTATCTAATCTTGATTCTAATAATCTTAAGAAGTTAGTACCATGAATACCAGATAATTTAGCAGCTTCATCAAATGTTTTTCTGAATTGTCTTTCGTTTACTCCATACATGAAACGAACTTTTTGT
>CAMOXZ010000002.1 GCA_946629545.1 uncultured Caryophanales bacterium
ATGATGGAATAATAGTATGGAACTATAGACCAGATAGATTAAGAGAAATGTTTACGGCTATTACCAATCCAGAAGAGTCTCCTATGGAAACAACAACATTTAATAATATTAAGTTTGTTTCTATGATGCCTATTTGTGATACAGTTAAAGGATTAACTGCATTCACTCATCAAGAAATAACTAATGGTTTAGGAGAATACTTATCTAACTTAGGATTAAATCAATTAAGAATAGCTGAAACAGAAAAGTATGCTCATGTTACACATTTCTTTGATGGAGATAAAGATGTAGATTTAAATGGAAAGAAACAAATACTTATCCCATCTCCTAAAGTAGCTACTTATGATTTAAAACCAGAAATGAGTGCAGAAGAAGTAACTGATACATTATTAGCTGAATTAGATAAAGATTATTTAGACTTTGTAGTATTAAACTATGCTAATGGAGATATGGTAGGGCATACTGGAGTATATGAAGCTGCTAAAACAGCAGTAGAGTTTGTAGATAAATGTTTAAAAAGAGTTTATGATAAAGTTACTGAATTAGATGGAACAATTATAGTAACAGCTGATCATGGTAACTGTGATGTAATGTTAAATCCTGATGGAACAATCTGTACAACACATACAACAAACCCAGTACCATTTATGATAAATAAGAAATTAGAATTAAAAGAACATGGTAAATTAGCAGACGTAGCTCCAACAATTCTAACACTTATGAATATTCCAATTCCAGTAGAAATAAATGGAGAAAGTTTAATTAAATAAAGAGATAATATCTCTTTTTTTATGTCATAAAATAGTATATAATTATATATATAAAGTAGGTGATGGCTATGGCAAAAGAAGAAACTAAAAAGAAGAAAAAAGAAGACACATTAGAGAATAGATGTCCTTCTTGTAAAGCCTCAATCAAATTCAATCCTAAATTAGGTAAATGGAAATGTGATTACTGTGGCAGTGAATTTACATTAGAAGAAATGCAAGCACATTCTGACAATGCATCAGGTGAAAAGAAAAACAGAAAAGATGCTAAAGTAGAAGATGATAATATTGAATATGTAGAGTACCATTGTGAAAGTTGTGGAGCAGAAATCATAGCTGACTCTGAAACAGCTGCAACATTCTGTGTATATTGTGGTAATACTGCTATACTTCAAAGTAAATTATCAGGTAAATTTTCACCAGATTTAGTTATTCCATTTAAGAATACAAAAGAAGATGCAATAACTGCATTTAAAGGTTTATCTAAAGGTAGACCATTAATGCCTAAAGACTTTAATAATGAACAAAACATTGAAAAGATTAGAGGTATCTATATACCATTCTGGCTATTCGATATAAATAATAGTGGAGATATAGAAATGAGTGCTACCACTGTAGAAACATGGAGAATAGGAGATACTCATTACACTAAAACTAATTATTATAGAGTAATTCGTGGTGGAACTATGGATTATATTAAAGTACCAATAGATGGTTCAACAAGATTTGATAATGCAATTATGAATACAATAGAACCATTTGATTATAATGAATTAGTAAAATATAATCATGCATATCTATCAGGTTTCTATGCTGAAAAATATGATCAAGAAGCAAAAGATGTTTATGCAGAAGCTGCAGATAGAAGTATTAATTCAACTAAAGAAGTATTTAAAAATGATACAAGAGTATATGCTACAAAAACAATTGTAAAAGATAGTATAATTGCTAAAGAAAATAATAGATACTATGCAATGTTACCAGTATGGATGGTAAATGTTAAGTATAAAGATAAAATGTATATATTTGCTATGAATGGTCAAACAGGAGAATTCATAGGAGATATACCATTAGATGTAGGCAAAGCAATTCTATACTTCATATTAATATTTGCAGCAGCATTTGCGGGTGTTATGATCTTAAGCCTAATAGTTTATGGTTTAGGAGGTGTAGTATTCTAATGAAAAAAATATTTAATACAGTATTTATAGTACTTTTAGTATTCTTAAGTACAATAAACGTATATGCCTCAACTAATACATTTAATAGAAATGAATTAGAAAACTATGGTGTTAATAAAAATATAGAAAACATTAATAGTAAACTTAGTTATATATTAAATACTAAGAAAGTAGATGCAAGTGAAAAAATATATGACTTCTCAGATATCTTAACAGACGAAGAAGAAGAACTTTTAAAGACACAAATAGACAAGTTCATAGAAGATAATAATATGGATATGGTAATTGTAACTGACAGTTTTGCTTATTCTTATGATAAAAAGAATGAAGAATATGCAGATGACTTTTATGATTATAATGACTTTGGTCTTAATATTCAGTATTACAGTGGAGTGTTACTACTTAGAAATACATATTCATTAGATCCATATTATCATATGAGTACTTCTGGTAAAGCTCAATTATATTTAAATGATTCAAGAATAAATTATATATTAGATAATATATATGACGATATACATGAGGGTCGTTATTATGAAGGATTCAGTAAGTGGATTGCATATACAGATAATTATGTAAAGCAAGGAATGCCTTCAACAGCAGGTAATTACTATTTAGATAGTAATGGTAATATGCATAGAGCTAAACTTAAGTATCATGCACCATGGGGCATAGCATTTATTGCAGGTATAGTTGTAGCTTTAACAATTATCCTAATAATGGTAGCTAAAAACAAAATGGTTAAGAAAGCTAGAAAAGCTTCTGAATACTTAGATCAAGGTTCAATAAATATCACTAAAAGAGAAGATACATTCTTACGTTCTCATACAACAAGTTATACAGTATCATCAAGTAGTGGTGGTGGTCATGGAGGTGGAGGACATTCATTCCACTCAGGATCATCTGGATTTAGTCATGGTGGCGGAGGCCGTCACGGTTAAAAAAAACTATTTAATTTTCATTTAATATTTTAGTATTATATTAATAAAGAATAAATTGAAAAGAGGGATAATATGAACGAAAATAAGAAAAGTTCAAAAATAGTTATAATTATAGTAATATCATTTATAGTATTAATACTAGTATCATTTGTAATAGCACTAAATAATGTAGGACTATTAAAAATAGATGCATTAAAAAACTTAGGAACAACACAAAAAGCAGAATTAACATATACAGAAACAAATACTAAGATAAAAGAAGGAATATACATAATTGATGTATCAGACATAGTTGAAGAAGTAATGCCTTCAATAGTATCAATTACTAGTAAGACATTAGTAAGATCAGGATACTATGGTCCATTCTATAATTATGGTAATAGTAATACATATGCTACAGGAGCAGGTTCTGGAATTATTATTAGTAAAACAGATAATGAATTATTAATACTAACAAATAACCATGTCATTGAAGATGCTGAAGAATTATCAGTACAATTCGTAAATGAAAAAAGTGTAGATGCTACAGTAAAAGGAGCATCAGAAGATCGTGATGTAGCAGTAATAGCCATCAAAATGAGTGATTTAGATAATGATACTATTAACGCAATTAAAATAGCTACACTAGGTGATAGTAATGAATTAAAAGTAGGTAACGGAATTATTGCTATAGGTAATGCCTTAGGTTATGGACAATCAGTAACTACTGGTGTAGTAAGTGCTCTAAATAGAGAAGTAAAAGTAGATAATGTATCAACTAAAATGATTCAAATAGATGCTGCTATAAATGGTGGTAATAGTGGAGGAGCTCTATTAAATAACAAAGGTGAAGTAGTAGGAATCAACTCTGCTAAGTATTCATCAAGTGTAACAAGTACAAGTGCTTCAATAGAAGGAATGGGATTTGCAATTCCAATATCTGATGTAAAAGATTTAATAACTGCATTAATGAATGGTGAAGAAGCACCACAAAATGGAGTAATTGGAATTGAAGGTTATATGGTAACTTCCACTCAGGCATCATCATACAATATGCCAGAAGGATTATATATATCTAAGATAGTTTCTGGTAGTGGTGCAGATAAAGCAGGATTAGAAATAGGAAATATAATTGTTGGAATAGATGGTAAAGAAGTAACAAAAATCTCTGTCATAACAGATTACTTAACTACAAAGAAAAAAGGAGATAAAATAACTTTAAAAATTAAATATATTTCAGGAAAAGAATATAAAGAAAAAGCAGTTGAAGTAACATTATCATAAAAAAGCAATTAATAGTTGCTTTTTTTATGCTATAATCTAATTGTTAATATAAGTTGACAAATTTCCAAGAACTGTTGGTAGAACGCAACCGGTTAATAGTGTAATATTTTTGTCATGGAGGTGATAGTATGTCTTTAGGAGAAAGACTATACGAATTGAGAAAAAAGAAAGGATTATCTCAAGAAGAAGTAGCAGAAAAATTAAATGTTACTAGACAATCAGTATCAAAATGGGAAACAGATGAATCTAAACCTGATTTTGATAAAATAGTTCCTATATGCGAACTATATGAAATATCAACTAATGAATTACTTAGTGGAACACAAGAAGAAAAGGAAGAAAAAGAAGTAGAAGTTATTAATAAGGATAATAAAAAGAAAAGAGCTATCTTTATTTCAATAGCTGTATTCCTATACTTCCTAGCGATTATTTGGATTATGATATCTGAAACTACATTCAATCTAAATGATGGTATTGTAGTAGGAGGATTCTTCCTAATATGTGGTATAGCTACATGTTTATTAATTTATCAAGGTATTGTAATAAGTACTACAATAGCCAAAAAGAAAAAAGAAAAAACAGTAAATGAAAAGAAATTAGATGGAATTATAGAATTAACTGCAATCATATTTACAATTATCTATTTATTAGTCAGTTTCTTTACTGGTGCATGGCACATCACTTGGATATTATGGTTAGTATTTGCTGCAGTAGAAGCAATAATTAAAATAGTATTTGCTTCAAAAGGAGAAGATAATAATGAATAGTGCATTAAATATTATTAAAATAATTCTATTAGCATTCATTGCAGTAGCTCTAACAATAGTATTAATAGTATTATTAAATGGAAAAATTAAAATTAAAGGAATAGACTTATACGAAAAAACAGAATTAGTATATGAAAATAATTTTACTGAAGAAATATCTAATTTAAATATTATAACTACAAACAATGATGTAAAAATTGAAGAAAAAGAAGTAGAAGCAATTGAAGTAAGAATCTATGATAGAAAAGATGCTAAACCAGAAGCATATGTAGAAAACAATACATTATATATTAATAATAAAGATGAAGTAAGAATAGGATTTTCATTTGGAATAAATGGTAGTTCAAGAATAGTAATTACTGTTCCAAAAAATACAACTTATAATTTAGATGTAGAAGGTACTTCTTCTGATATAGATTCATTAATTAATTTAAAAGATGTAAATATTAATGTAGTAAGTGGAGATATTAATTTAAAAGATTCTCTTGATACAGTAATTAAAACAACAAGCGGAGATGTTGAGTTAGGAACTACTAATAAATTATCTATAAATACAAAGAGTGGAGATGTAGATATTAACTCAGTAAATTCTAAATTAACAATAGAAGTAATAAGTGGAGATATTAATATTAATAAAGTAAATTTAACAAAAGATTCTACTATTAAAACAATAAGTGGCGATGTAACAATAGGTACAACAAATAGAATTTATGTTGATGCACATACTGTTTCCGGAGATATAAAAGTAAATACTAATGATCGTAAATCTGACTATGAATTAAAAATTAATACAACAAGTGGAGATATAAAAGTAAATAACTAGTAAGAATACTTACTAGTTTTTTATTTAAAAAAGTATTGACAAAGCAAACAAATTTAGTATAATTAAATATGTCTACTTTTTTAGTCGACTTAGCTGTTCGGAAATTTTAGGCTGAGGCGATTAAAGACATATGCGGATGTAGTTTAATGGTAGAACCTCAGCCTTCCAAGCTGACTACGTGGGTTCGATTCCCATCATCCGCTCCATTAAGTAGATTAAGATCTATCTTCGGATAGGTCTTTTTTTTGTAATAAAATGAACCCAACGTAGTAAATCTTGGAATTCCTTATTATATATGTTATAATTCAAATAAGGGAGTTTTAGGTATGGAAACAAAAAGTATAAAAATAAAAAATGGAAGAGATCTAATTAATAGTGAAGAATATGTAAGAGAACCAGTAGATAAGAAAATAAACGAAATACTTTCATCAAATAAAAGAAGAATTATTTTAGCTGGAAATAGAGGAACAGGCAAAAGTACTGTTTTATATGCTATGCAAAATAGAGGATTAGGTACAAAAGAACAAACAATTATTATGACGCCTGATCCACTCACATTTATGACAAAAGAACCATCAGAAAAATTTAATGAAGAATTATTTGATTATATTTATGGAGCAATATTTGTAAATAATATATTATGCTATGTAAAAAATAATTATCCACTAGCTTTTGAAAAGTATTTTAAAAAAGATAAAGAATTATTAAGTAAATTATTACATGAATTTGATGAACAATTAAATAACTGCTGGTATGATGATACCGTTTTTACAACTAGTAAAGCAGCAAGTGAAATATTATATAGAACTGTAGAAAAGATTTATGATAAATTAAATGTAAAAAAATTAAATATAGCAATTGATAGATTTGATGAAATTAATAGTTCTAGTGAATATGTACAAAAATTATATGAAAAATACTTTGATTTATTTGATCAAACAATAATAGCGATAAAAGATCCCCATATAGATAAAATAAAATTATCTACTTCTGGATATGATATTCAAAAAATCACATATGGTAAGAATAAAGATGTCTTAAGAGAAATAATAAAGAGAAGAATAGCAAACGATGACGGAAAACAACAACTTTATACACAAGATATCTTTATAAATAAACTAACAAAAAAAGGCGATAATATTAATTTTTCACTGAATGTTTTAAGATATGTGGATAGAATTTTAGATTGGGACGGAAAAAGTGATGATATTGAAGAATTAATAGATAAAGCTGCAAAATATCAAAAAGATGAAGATAAAAAACTACAAAAAATAATAAGAAAATCAACTTTATACATATAAAGTTGGTTTTTTATTTTTATTATATAAATAATTATTGTTAATATAATAAAAATTTGTTAAAATAAGGTGAATGAGGTGTTAATATGAATAATGATTCAATAACAAAAAGAAGCGAAGACTTTGCTAAATGGTATACAGATGTAGTACGTGCAGCAAAACTAGCAGACTATACTTCAGTAAAAGGATGTATAGCTATTGAACCTAATGGATATGCTATTTGGGAAAAAATACAATCTATTATGGATAAAAAATTTAAAGAACTAGGACACGTAAATGTACAAATGCCGTTACTTATCCCAGAAAATTTATTTAATCAAGAAAAAGAACTAATTGAAGGATTTGCTCCAGAACTAGTTTGGGTTACTGAAGTAGGGGATAAGAAATTTGATGAAAGATTCGCAATAAGATCAACTTCTGAAACAGTATTCTGTGATTATTATAAAAAACATATCACTTCTTATAAAGATTTACCAAAATTATATAATCAATGGTGTAACGTATTTAGATATGAAAAAGAAACTAGACCATTTTTAAGAAGTAGAGAATTCTTATGGCAAGAAGGTCATACTGTTCATGCTACAGCAGAAGAAGCAGAAAAAGAGACTAAACAAATGATGGATGTATATGAATGGTTCAATCATGAAATATTAGCTATCCCATCAATTACTGGTAAGAAGACAAATAAAGAAAAATTTGCAGGAGCTGAATATACATTAACTAATGAAGACTTAATGTATAATGGTGTATGTCTACAAGATGGAACTAGTCATTACTTTGGACAAAAATTCTCTAAAGCATATGATGTTAAATTTACTAATAAAGATAATAAAGATGAATATGCATACTATACTACTTGGGGAAAAACAACTAGAGCTATTGCTGCAATCATTATGGTACATGCTGATGATTATGGATTAGTATTACCTCCAAGAATTGCTCCAAAACAAGTAGTAATTATCCCAATAGGAAATGATCCTAAAGTAGATGAACTTGCTAATAAGTATAAGGATGAATTATTAAAGAATGATGTAACTGCTTATATTGATGATTCAGAAAAATCTCCAGGATTTAAATTTGCAGAAGCAGAAGTAAATGGTATTCCTATTAGAATAGAAGTAGGTAAGCGTGATTTAGAAAATAATAAAGTTACTTTTGTAAGACGTGATACAAGAGAAAAAATAGAAAAAACATTAGATGTTAATGTAGTAGAATTTACTAAAGAACTATTAGAAACAATTCAAAAAGATATGTATGATAGAGCACTAGAAAGAAGAGAACAATTAACTTTCGAAGCACACAATCTAGAAGATATGGAAAGAATTCTTAATACACAACCAGGATTTATTCATGCTATGTGGTGTGGTGATGAAGCTTGTGAAACAAGAATTAAAGAAATTAAGGGTTGTAAATCAAGATGTATTGTTGAAAACGGTGAAAAGATTGATGATAAATGTGTTTGCTGTGGAAAAGAAGCTAAACATCATGTTATCTGGGGAATTCAATATTAAAACTTATCAATTGATAAGTTTTTTTATGATATAATAACAATAGGTGATAAGAATGGAACTTAAAAGAATGAGAGATTATACTCATGAAGAATTTGTAAATTTAGTATTAAGTTTAAGTGAAGAAGAATTATTAGAATTAAGTGCTAAACATGGAGGATATCCTGTATTATTTAGAATGGCTTTAGATGATAGAATTAATCACATACCTTTTATTCAAACAGGTGCAGCTATTATAATAAGAAATGAAAACGGAGAAATTTTACTTCAAGAAAGAACTGATAGAAATAAATGGGGGTTACCAGGTGGATGCCAAGATCTAGGTGAAGATTTAAGAGATACTGCTGTTAGGGAAGCATATGAAGAAACAGGTATTAAATTAAATCCTAATGAGATAATATTAATAGATACTCTATCAGGAGAATCTAGAAAAAATAGTTATCCTAATGGAGATATAGTTTATAATAATACATCACTATATCTAGCAGATGTTTCATTAGAAGATGCATCTAATTTAAAAGGAGATTCTGAAACAAAAAGATTAAAATTCTTTAAACCAGAAGAAGTACCAGAAAACTTAATGGATGCTGATTTAATAAAATCATATTTAAACTATAAAGGAAAATCAAGATAATAAAAACACCTATTAAAAAATAGGTGTTTTAAATACAACAATTAATATATATCTAATTATTGTAACTAAGCATGTAATTATGAATAAAACCGGAAACGGTTTTATTTTTAATGGCTTAATATATCTATCTATTATAAATAATAAAATAGTTAATAACCAAAATATACATGAATAATTATAATGTAATGAAGATTTTATATCTCCAGTAAATAAAGCAATTGTTGCTCTTGTTAATCCACAACCTGGACAATCTATATGGAATAATATTTGAACAATACATGTTTTATGAAATATTAATTCTGTAACTACTAAATAAATAATAGCTATTAGTAATACATACCAATAGTTTTTTATATCTTCTTTAAGCTTTTTCATTTTAATTATTAGCGTATGTTGCAAATACTGCAGCACCACCAAATACAAAGAAGAATAAAGCAAATATAATAGCAGCAATAATCATGTAACAGAAATAACTTCTAGCAAAGTTCTTTAGATTTATATTCTTAGTACCACCAAATGCAAATACTAATAATAGGATAAATCCAACACATGGAATAGAGAATAATAATTCATATCCAAAATATCCCCACATACTAATTGGTTTATATTCTTCTGGTATATTAACAGTTTTAGTAGTATAAGTTAAAACTCCATTTTCATTTTTTTCTTCAGTCATAAACGCACCACCTTTCTTATATTAAAAATAACATATATTAAAAAAATAGTAAATAAAATGAGACTATTTCTTGATTTAATGTATAATATATTATATAATATCTAGTACAAAAAAAGGGGAGAAGTAGATGACAGATCCATATATAAATCAGAATAGTGTACTAATAAATAAATTAGGTATAACTGATTATGATGAATTAAATAGAGCAGAACAAATGATAGGTCATGTAAAATTACAAAACTTAAATCAAATAAAAATCACTTCATTCAATGAAGAATTAATTCAAGATATTCATGGTTTTATATTTAAAGATATATTTGCGTGGGCTGGTAATTATAGAGTTACTCCATTATTTAAAGAAGAATTAGTATTACCTAGATATAGTGTTCCATATAGTGAACCTAAAATGATATCACATGATTTAAATAAAAGACTAGAAGATGTAAATAATACTAAATGGAGTGGAATGAGTGAAGAAGAATTAACAATGTTATTTGCAAGAAAAATGGCATTAGTTTGGAAAGTACATCCATTTAGAGATGGTAATACAAGAACAATAGTATCTTTCTCATATTTATTTGCTCGTGAATATGGATTTAATATGGATATGAATGTATTCATAGATAATCTGATGAGAATATATAAAGAAGAAAAAATAGTTAGATACAGTATAAGAGATAAATTCGTATTAGCATCATTAGATGATAAGGATTATCCTGAAGTTCAAGCACTTGCTAAAGTATATAAAAAAGCAATAAATAATTATAGACAATAAGACTTCCTATTATTATAATAATATTAGTAGGAGGTCTTTTATGTATATAAATGATAAAGTATTAGTAGGAAAAAGTAATGAAAAGGAATTATCAATTTTACTAAATAAAGCAAATAGACATGGTTTAATTACAGGAGCTAGTGGTAGTGGTAAAACTATTACTTCTAAAGTAATGGCTGAGAGTTTTTCAGATGCAGGAATACCAGTATTTATGGCTGATGTTAAAGGAGATTTAGCTGGTACTGCATTACAAGGAGAACCAAATGAAAATATAGATTCAAGAGTAACTAAACTAGGTTTAGATGGATTTGAATATAGAAACTTCCCAGTAAGATTTTGGGATATATTTGGAGACTATGGTCATCCAATAAGAACATCACTAGATTCAGTAGGACCAGAAATTCTATCTATGATGTTAGGATTAAGTGAAACTCAAGAAGGAGTTTTAACAGTAGTTTATAAAATAGCAAGAGACAATGACTGGGAATTAGATGATATAAAAGATTTAAGATTATTACTACAATATGTAGGTGATAATAGAGAAAAGTTTACAACTTCTTATGGTAATGTAACTACTCAATCAGTAGGAGTTATTCAAAGATGTTTATTAGCATTAGAAAATCAAGGAGGAGACAAATTCTTTGGACAACCTGAACTTGATATAAATGATTTTTTAACAGTAGATTCTAATGGTAAAGGTATGATTAATATACTTCATGCAGTTAAGTTATTTGAATCACCTGATTTATTTGCATCATTCTTATTATGGTTATTAACTACTCTATATAATAAAATGCCTGAAGTAGGGGATTTAGATAAACCTAAAATGGTATTCTTCTTTGATGAAGCACATTTATTATTTAATGGAATGCCAGAATATCGTTTAAAAAGAATTGTACAAGTTGTTAAATTAATAAGATCTCGTGGTATTGGATTATACTTTGTATCACAATCTCCAGCAGATATTCCAAATGATATAATTGCTCAATTAGGAAATCGTGTACAACATACTTTAAGAGCATATACTCCAACAGAATTAAAAGCAGTTAAAGTAGCTGCAGATTCATTTAGAACTAATCCAGAATTTAATACATATGATGCAATTCTTAACTTAGGTACAGGTGAAGCATTAATTAGTTTCCAAAATGAAAATGGAGAACCAGAAGTAGTACAAAAAGCAACTATTCTTCCACCACAAAGTAAAATGGGAGTAATTGATGATATCTCAAGAAATAAAATAATTAATTCTTCAAGTCTATTAGGTAAATATGATGAAGTAGTAGAAAGAGAATCAGCATATGAAGAAATAGAAGAAATTAATAAATTAATAAAAGAAAAATATGAGGCTGAAGCAGCAGCTAAAGAAGAAGAAAAACAAAGACAATTAGAAGAAAAAGAAGCTGAAAAACAAGCTAAGTTAGAAGAAAAAGCTAAAAAGGAAGAAGAACGTGCAGCTGAGAAGAAAAAACGTGAAGAAGAAAAGAAAAAGAAAAATTCTATAGAATATAAATTAGGTAAAAAGGTATTTAATTCTGCAAGTAATAAAGTAATTAATAAAGGATTAAATGCTATATTTAAAAACTTCTTTAAGTAGTAAAAAGAAACAAATTATGTAAAAATAATTTGTTTTTTTCATATACTTTATTGGTGATTAGATGTCTAACTTTGTACTAGATTTAATAGGAAACTTTGGATACTTTGGAATGTTTATAGGTATGGTTTTAGAAGCAGTAATTATAGTAATACCAAGTGAACTAATTCTAGCTACAGGAGGTATATTAGCTAGTCAAGGTATATTTACTTTTTGGGGTTCATTTTTTATAGGCTTAATAGGTAGTGTATTTTGTGCCATAGTAATTTATTTAATGGGTTATTTTGGAGGTAGACCATTCATAAAGAAATATGGTAAATACTTTTTTATGAAAGAAGAAGATATATTAAAGTCAGATTCTTGGTTTAATAAATATGGTATGTTAAGTGCACTAATAGGTAGAAACTTTCCTATAGTAAGAACACTAATATCTCTACCAATAGGTATTACAAAACAACCATTTATAAAGTTTATTATTTATACCACAATAGGTTCTATTCCATGGACGTTAGCTTTTGTTTATGTAGGTTATACTCTAGGAGAAAATTGGATAATACTAAGTACTTATGTAGGTTATTTAAAAACACCTATAAGAGTAATAATTATTCTCTTACTATTTACTTTTATTTATAAGAAATTAAAGAAGCAATAAATTGACTATTATATAAAATACTAATATAATAAAACTAATAGGAGGATATATGAAAAAAATAGTTTTAAGTATATTAGCTGTATTCGGAATAGTATTATTAACAGGATGTGGTGCAAAACTAGATTTAAGTAAAACATCACATATTATATGTAGAAAGACAGAAACAAAATCAAGTGATATTACTACTACAGTATTAGCTCTAGCATATGATAAAAATGAAAAAATTACAGATTTCAAAGTAGACACAGATGTTCAATACATTAAACAAATGTCACCTGAAGCAATTAAAATAGTTGAAAAAACAATGAAACTAATTGGTAAAATTCCTGGAATAAGTTTTGAATCAAAAGTAGGTGACAGTAGTCTTTACTATAGTTTCTCAGGTAATATTAAAATGTTTAAAACAATAATGAAACAAGCTAATAAAGATTATGATGAAACAAAAGTAACAGGTGATACTAAATCTGAAGCCTTAAAAGAATTAACTAAAGATGGTTATACTTGTGAAGATTATGTAAAAGAATAATAAATAAAATACTAGAAAATTCTAGTATTTTTTTTTGTTTTGTGTTATAATGAGTAGGCGTGTGTAAAGAGGTGTAATTATGGAAAAAAGAAATGTTGCAATAATCGCCCATGTAGACCATGGTAAAACTACACTTGTAGATGGTATATTAAAACATTCTGGAATGTTCAGAGATAATGAAGATTTATCTAACTTATCAATGGATTCAAATGATCTAGAACATGAAAGAGGAATTACTATTTTAGCTAAAACAACTGCATTAGATTATAAAGGAGTAAGAATTAATATTTTAGATACTCCAGGACATGCAGACTTTGGTGGAGAAGTAGAACGTATTATGAACATGGTTGATGGTGTTCTATTAGTAGTAGATGCTTATGAAGGAGCAATGCCACAAACTAGATTCGTACTTAAAAAAGCTTTTGAAGCTGGAGTTAAACCAATAGTAGTTATTAACAAGGTTGATAAACCAAGTGCTAGATGTAAGCAAGTAGTAGATGAAGTATTAGATTTATTTATTGAATTAGGTGCAGATGATGATCAATTAGACTTTGATGTTATTTATGCATCAGCTCTAAATAATACTTGTTCATTAAGTGATGATTTGTCTACTCAAACTGAAGGATTCAGTGAAATTTTAGACAAGATTATTGAAGTAATCCCAGCACCAAAAGGTAGTGTAGATGAACCACTACAATTCCAACCAGCATTATTAGACTATAATGAATTCGTTGGACGTATTGGTATTGGTAGAGTACACAATGGTAAAATTAAAACAGGTGAAATGGTTACTTGTTGTAGATTAGATGGTACTACTAAACAATTTAGAATTCAAAAACTATTTGGATACATGGGATATAGTAGAATTGAAATAGAAGAAGCAGAAGCTGGAGATATCGTAGCTATATCTGGATTAGCTGACATTAGTGTAGGTGAAACAGTATGCAATAATGATAATATTCTTCCACTTCCAAAACTTCACATTGATGAACCAACTCTTCAAATGACATTTGGTGCTAACTCAAGCCCAATGGTAGGAAGAGACGGTAAAATAGTAACAGCTAGAAAGATTGAAGAAAGACTATATAAAGAAACTCAAAGAGATGTATCTTTAAAAGTAGAACCAGCTACTAATGAATCATTCTTAGTAAGTGGTCGTGGAGAACTTCATTTAGGAATCTTAATTGAAAATATGAGACGTGAAGGCTTTGAGTTAGAGGTTTCAAAACCAACAGTTATCATTAAAGAAATAAATGGTCAAAAATATGAACCATATGAAGAATTACAAATAGAAGTACCAGAAGAATCTGTAGGACCAGTTATTGAACAATTAGGTATCCGTGGTGGTAAGATGGATAATATGACTAACTTTGAAAATCAAGTTAGATTACTTTATACAATCCCTTCACGTGGATTAATTGGTTTCTCAACAGACTTCATGACATTAACTAAAGGTTATGGTATTATGAACCATACATTTAAAGAATATATGCCATATGAAAATGTTGATATTGGTGAAAGAAAACTAGGAGTTCTAGTTTCTATGGAAAATGGTAATTCAACTGCATACTCAATTGGTAACCTAGAAGATAGAGGTATCATGTTCATTGAACCAGGTACTGAAGTATATGAAGGTATGATTGTTGGAGAATGTAATAGAGATAATGACCTAGCAGTAAACGTAGTTAAAGGTAAACAATTAACTAATACTCGTGCTGCAGGAAGTGATCACACAGTAGTATTAAAAAGACCAAGACCAATCACACTTGAATATGCCTTAGATTATATTAATTCAGATGAGTTAATTGAAGTTACACCTAACTTTATTCGTTTAAGAAAGAGAATACTTAATACAGAAGAAAGAAAGAAATTTGATGCAAAATATAAAAATAACTAGAAATAGTTATTTTTTTTTGATTTTTCTTGTATATATAATTTGTATTTTGTTATAATGAAAATGGTAGAGGTGAGTAAAAATGAATAATCAAGAAGTTAGACAAATATCAGATGAAGACATCAGACAAGAACTAACAAAAGAAGAATTACAACAAACTCAAGTACTTAACTTTCAAGAACTACAAGAAACAGTAAAACTAGAAAAAAAAGCACATAGAAGTCCAGCTGTTTTAGTAGCTGTCATTGGAATCATTTCTATATTATTTGGTGGTTCACTTCAAATAGCTAATATCTTAAATATAGAACCTCAAGGCATTCAAAAAAGGGATACAAAACAAAACACAAAAATTGAAATAAAAGAACTTAATTGTACAAAAACATCTTTAAATAATACTGATGGTACAAATACAATATATAAAATAGTTTATAATTTTGAAAATAAAAAATTAGTAGGATTTACTAAAGAATATAGTATAAGTGCTACACCAGGTAAAGAAGAAGGAAAAAAATCTATTGAAAAGTATTCTAAAGAATATGAATCATTATTAAATGAAATACCTGGATATAAAATAAAAATAAATACAACTTCAGATACTACAATGAGTATAAAAGTAGTAGTAGATTATAAAAAATTAGATTTAACTAAATTAAATGAAATACAAAAAACTAAACCATTCACTAAAGTAGACTATTATAGAAATGCCTCTTATTACACTATAAAAAGTGAAACTATAGGTGATGGATTTACAGTAGAATAATAAAAATAAAAGCTGCAATTATGCAGCTTTTTCATTTTTCTTTAAAGTTCTAATTTCTTTAGCAGAAAGTCTAACTTTAGTACCGTCTTCTAATCTATATACTTGTAAATTAACATTTTGTCTAGTCTTAGTAGCGTTTAAAGCATGAGATCTAATGTTTTTTACATTACCTTTTCTTCCTGATATATTTACTGCCATGTTATTCCCTCCTTTGGCTCCTCGCTTAATAATATTACCATATAAACTATATAAAGTCAAATAAAATAAGGAAAAAATAAGCATTATATGTTAAAATAATCTAAAGGAGGTATTATTATGTATATTCCATTATTTAATAAAAGTAATTATACAATGCTATCTAGTTTATTAAAGATAGATGATATAGTAAACTTTGCTAAGAATAATAATATCTCTAGTATAGCTCTAACTGATACTAATATGTATGGTACTATGGAGTTTATAAAGAAATGTGAATCTAATAATATTAAACCAATTATTGGATTAGAATTAGTATTAGAAGATTTTAATATATTACTATATGCAAAGAACTATGAAGGATATAAAAGTTTAATTAAACTATCTACTATTCAAAATGAAAGAAAAGTAGTGTTAGATGATTTAAAAAAATATAATAAAGAAGTAATTAGTATTTTACCTTTCAAATATAATAAGTATTATGAAGAACTAGGTAAAATATATTTAGATTTATATTTAGGATTTAGTAATAAAGAAGAATTAAAAGAATCATTAGTAATTACTAAAAATATAGTATTCTTAAGAGAAACACTTTATCTTAATAAAATAGATAAGAAAATACTTCCATACTTATATTGTATAAGAGATGGTAAAACACAAGATAATATTAACGATTATGTTATAGATAATTTTGAATTAAATATAACTGATATAGATGAATTAAGTAATAATGTTGGTCTATCTAATACAATCTTAATAGGAGATAAATGTAATATAAAGTTTCCTGAAAGAGAAAATTTACTTCCTATATATGATTGTGATGATCCTAAGAAATATTTATTTGAACTATCTAAAAAAGGTTTAAGTAAAAGATTAAATAATGAAGTAAATGATACTTATAAAAATAGATTATTATATGAATTAAATGTAATTAATGAAATGGGATTTTCTAATTACTTTTTAGTAGTGTATGATTTTATAAGATTTGCTAAAAAGAATAAAATATTAGTTGGTCCAGGTAGAGGTAGTGCTGCAGGAAGTTTAGTAGCTTACTCATTAGGTATAACTGATATTGATCCATTAAAATATGATTTATTATTTGAAAGATTCTTAAATCCAGAAAGAAAAACAATGCCTGATATAGATACAGACTTTCCAGATAATAAAAGAGATGAAGTTATAGCTTACGTTCAAAAAAAATATGGAGAAAAACGAGTAAGTGGAATCATTACTTTTGGTACACTTGCTGCTAAACAAGTAATAAGAGATGTATCTAGAGTATTAAATATACCTCTATATAAAGTAGATGCACTTACTAAATATATTCCAAATATGTCTCATGACAAATTAGAAGATATTTATAAAAATAATCCTAACTTTAAAGTAAAAATAGATAGTGATAGTCTATTAACTGATATGTATAAAATAGCTATTAAGTTAGAAGGATTTCCAAGACATACTTCTCAACATGCTGCTGGTATTGTAATGAGTAGAGTAGATTTAGATGAAGTAATACCTTTAACTAAAGCAGATAATATGTATCTAACTAGTTATTCTATGGAATATCTTGAAGATTTAGGACTTCTAAAGATGGATTTCCTTGTATTAAAAAACTTAACATTAATAGATAATATAATTAATGATATTAAAACTATTGAAGGAGAAGAAGTAGACTTTAATAAAATACCATTAGATGATAAAGAAACTCTAAAAATATTTGAAGAAGCTAATACTTGTGGAATATTCCAATTTGAATCTACAGGTATGAGAAATTTCTTAAAAAGATTAAAAGCTAATACTTTTGATGATATAGTAGCAGCCATTGCTTTATTCCGTCCTGGTGCTGCACTAAACATTGATTCTTATATTAAACGAAAACATGGTGAAGAAAAGATAACATATCTTGATCCATCATTAGAATCTATTACTAAGAGTACTTATGGATTTTTAATCTATCAGGAACAAATAATGCAACTAGCTAATGTTTATGCAGGTTATTCTCTAGGAGAAGCTGATATACTTAGAAGAGCTATGTCTAAGAAGAAAAAAGAATTATTAAAGAGTGAAGAAGATAAATTCATAAAGAAGAGTATGGAAAATAAACATTCTATGCAACAAGCTAAAGCTTTATTTGAACTTGTCTTAAACTTCGCAGGATATGGATTTAATAAATCACACTCTGTAGTATATAGTATTATTGCTTATAAAATGGCTTATTTAAAAGCACATTATAAAACTATATTCTTTGCTAATTTATTAAGTAATGTAATAGGTAGTTCTACTAAAACAAATGAATATATAATGGAAGCAAAAGCTAATGGTATTGAAGTAGTAAAACCAACAATCAACAATAGTACAACAAAATACATAGTAAAAGATAATAAAATAATATATCCATTATCTAATATAAAAGGATTAGGAGTAGTATCTTGTGAAACTATTGAAAAAGCTAAATCTAATGGAGAATTTACTGATATCTATGATTGCTTTAGTAGACTATATATAGAAGGAATAACTAAAAAAGTATTTGAAGATTTAATCATGGCAGATACTTTTAAAGAATTTAATATTAATAGAGCTACTTTAATGTATAATTTAGATAGTTTATATAATTATGCAGAATTAACTAAAGATATAGATCCATCATTAGTAGCTAAACCAGTTATAGAAGAACAAAAAGAATATACTGATGAAATACTATTAGAAAAAGAAAAAGAATTATTTGGATTCTACTTATCATCTCATCCAACTACTCAGTATAGAAAAGATAATCCATACTGTATTACTCTAAATAAAGTAGAAGAGCATTTTGATAAAACAGTAGATGTTTTAATAGTAGTAGATAAGATTAAAGTAATTAATACTAAGAAAGGTGATAAAATGGCTTTCTTAACTGGAAGTGATGAAACATCTTCTTTTGAATTTACTTTATTCCCTAAGATATTTATTGATTATCAAGAAATATCTAAAGGAGATTTATTAAAAATAAGAGGTCATGTAGAAAAAAGACTAGATGAATACCAAATAATAGTAGAAAGAATAAAAAGATTGAAGGATGATACTAATGAATAAAAAAGAAGATATATTTAAAATAACTGTATTAGTACTTTGTTTGGACCAATTAATTAAATACTATATTAATAGGTTTATGGAAATAAATACTGAATTAAAAGTAATACCTAATTTCTTTAGTATATTCTATGTAAGAAATAAAGGAGCTGCTTTCTCTATACTAGAGAATTATAGTTTCTTAATAGTAATAATAAGTGTAGTATTCTTAGTAGTATTAGATTTATATATAAAGAAAGAAAAGAAGTTTGATAAATTAAGTATTATATCTCTAGGTATGATAATGGGTGGTATATTTGGTAACTTAATAGATAGAATAATTTATCATAGCGTAATAGATTATCTATCATTTACTATTTTTAATTATAGTTTTCCAATATTTAATCTAGCAGATATAGGTATAACTGTAGGAGTATTTTTATTAATAATAAATGAATTAATAAAGATTAGAAAGGATAATAAAAATGGATAGATTTAAAAGAGTTAAGAGGGCTAGTATTCTAGGAATAATAGGAAATGTATTTTTATCTATTATTAAAGGTGTGATAGGATTTATTACTAATAGCCAAGCTATGATAGCGGATTCATTTAATAGTTTTGGAGATGTATTTTCTTCATTTATGACTTATATAGGTAATAGAATAAGTTCTAAAGAAGCAGATGAAGATCATAACTTAGGCCATGGTAAAGCAGAATATATATTTTCACTTTTAATTAGTATTGTAATGTTTTTAACAGCTATTATAGTTATTAAGAATGCTATTTTAACTTATATTAATAAAACACCAATTAACTTCAATTATTATTTAGTAATTGTATGTATCATAACTATACTAGTTAAATTTAGTTTATTTTTATATACAAATTCTATCTATAAAAAAGATAAAAATATCTTAGTAAAAGCAAATTCTAAAGATCATAGAAATGATTGCTTTATCACAACATTAACTTTAGTATCTTCAATATGTGGAATATATGGATACTATATTATAGATATTCTTATTGGTATAACTATAGCTATATGGATAGGTTATACAGCTATTAAATTATTTATAGAGAGTTTCGATGTATTAATGGATAAATCTATTGATGATTCTACTAAAGATGAAGTATTTGAAATTATAAATAGACACAAAGAAATAGAAAAAGTAAATCACTTCAATTCAACACCAGTAGGTTATAAATATCAAATATCATTTACTATATTTGTAGATGGAAATTTATCTACATTTGAGAGTCATGATATAGCTAATTCTTTAGAAAGAGAAATTGAAAAAGAAATTGATGAGGTTTACTTAACTGTTATACATGTAAATCCCGTTACAAAAAATAAGAAAAAATAAAAAAGTATGTTATAATTATAATGATTAGGACGTGATAATATGGAATTAGAAAACCAATTTGATATTAAATCAAGAAGAATAAATATGCTTGATAGTTATGGAGAAGATTTCTGCGAAAAAACTTATATTACTAATCCAGCAATTGGAAGAGACAAACAAATTAAAGAAATGATTTTAATATTATTAACTCCTGATAAATCAGCAGTATTAATAGGTAAACCTGGTGTTGGTAAAACTGCTATAGTTGAAGGACTTGCTTATCGTATTCAAAAAGGTGCAGTACCAGATATATTAAAAGATTATAAAGTTATCAAATTAAATACAGCAGCTCTATTAGGAGTAGATCCAGTAACAGGAGAATCTAAAGTACAAATCTTAATAGAAGAATTAAAAAGTAAATCTAAGTTAATATTATTTATAGATGAAATTCATACTCTTATGGGTTCAAAAGATGAATCAATGGATTTTGCTAATATGTTTAAACCTGCCCTAGATAGAGGAGATATTAAAGTAATTGGTGCTACTACTATAGATGAATATGAAAGATATATTTTAAGAGATAAAGCCTTTGTAAGACGTTTTCAAAAAGTAGAAGTACAAGAACCAACTAGAGAAGAAAATATTGAAATTCTAATAGGTACTCTTCCTAAAATTGAAAAAAGAACAGGTGCAAAAATGATGTATACTGCATTCATTCAAAAGAAAATGATGGAGTTTATTACTGATATAACTAGTGAATATAAAAGAATATATGAAATAGGATCACGTTATCCAGATGTTTCTTTAACTATAATTCAAGAAGCATTCTCAAATGCATTATTTGATAATAGATTTGAAGTAAATGTAATGGATTTCAAAAAAGCTATAATGAGTAGTAAGAATATCTATCCAGATGTTATCGCTAAATCTATGCCTATCTTTGATGCAACATTTAAAGATCAAATAGCTGAATATGAAAATTCAAAACAAAACAATATAGAAAGACTATCAGATGATACTATTGAATAAATAGGGGTGATTAAATGAAATGTGTTAAGTGTGGTAAAAAACTAAAAAGTAATGAAAAATTCTGTACATATTGTGGATATTATAATGATAATGGTGAAGAAGAAACTTGGAGTACAGAAGCACCTCAAGAAGAAGATTTACTAGAAGAAAACTGGTATGATGATGATGTAGAAGCAAATGAAGATGAAGAAGTAAAAGTAGAACCAGTTAAGAAAGAAAAAATAAAAAAAGAAAAAGAAACTAAAAAAGAAAAAATTAAAAAAGAAAAGCCTGTAAAACCAGAAAAAACTAAAGAAATAAAAGAAATAAAAATAAAAGAAGATAATGAAGTATATGATCAAAATGAGAAATATATAGAAGCCTATATAGGAGAAGACTATAAACTAATTAAGAAAAGTCCATTTAATATTTGGGCATTCTTATTAAACTGGATGTATTTACTATATAGAAAACTATATATAACAGGAGTTATAGGTTTAACATTAACTGTCATAATAGCATTATTCTTTACTAAGTATTTTCTTATTTATTTTATAATCACAATAATAGTATTAGGCTTTGCATTTAATAAATATTACATATATATAGTAAAAAGAAAAGTAGATAGTATTCTAAAAGAATATGAAGGAACAGATTCTTTCTCATTAGAAAAAATGTGTAGTGAATTTGGTGGAGTAAATATACCAATGGCACTTATAATATACATAGTATTCTTAATTGTCATAATAATAAGCATAGTAAAACCAACAGTAAACACAACACATAATACTAAGTTTTGGAAAGAAAACAGTGAGAATGAAGCTAACTGTTTATCATTAATAAAACTAATATATAAAAAAGCACCATCAGTAAAATTAACTGAAGCATTATGCAAAGTTAATAAAGATACTAAAAATTATGATTTATATATAAAAATAGACAAAGATGGTAAAGTAGTTTATGAATACTACACAACAGAAAGTGATTATATAGTATATAAAAATAATACAGAATTCTTAGAAAATCTAAATAAGAAAAAAGCAGAAAATAGAATTACTGTAGAAGAAGAAAAAAATCTAAGTGATATAAAAATGATTATGAATAATTATGAAACTATTCATAGTAATTCATTAAAAGAAGATAAATTAATAAAATCAAAAAAAGATAAATCAGAAAAATTAAACTATATATTTGAACGTGAAGTAATAATAAGATAAGAGATTTTGAAATCTCTTATTTTTTTGATATAATAAATTTATACTGATAGTAAGGAGAATACATTATGTGTGGAATAATAGGTTATATTGGTGATAAAAGACCAGAAAAGATATTAATAGAAGGATTAAAAAAATTAGAATATAGGGGTTATGACTCTGCAGGAATAGCTTTATTTAATAATGAAGTTCAAATAATAAAGAGTCTAGGGAAAATATCTAATTTAGAAGATAAAATAAATAATACAGATTTAATAGATTCAAATATTGGTATAGCTCATACTAGATGGGCTACTCATGGAGAACCAAGTGAAGTAAATGCACATCCTCATAGAATAGGACATATTACTTTAGTACATAATGGTATTATAGAAAATGCTAAAGAATTAAAAGAAGATCTACAAGAAAAAGGTGTTAAATTTAATACTAATACAGATACAGAAGTAATCGCAGGTTTAATAGATTATTACTATAAAGGTAATACTAAAGAAGCTATTGAAAAAGCAATTAAAGATTTAAAAGGAAGTTATGCGTTAGCTATTATTAATGATGAAGAAGATAAACTATATGCAGTAAGATGTGAATCTCCATTAATACTAGGAATAGGGGATAATGAGTATTTTGTAACTAGTGATATAGGAGCAATCCTACCTTATACAAATAAATATGTATTACTAGGTAAAGATGAAATAGTTACTCTAACAAAAAATGATTATGTAATAGAAAAAGATGATATTAAAGTATATAGAGAAGTAGAAGAAAGTACCTTAACTTTAGAAGATACTAGTTTAAATGGATATGATCATTATATGATGAAAGAGATTAATGAAGAACCAGTACTAGTTGATAATTTAGTAAAGAAATATATTAATAATTTAGATAAATTACCAGATTTAAGTAAATATAAAAATATTCATATAGTAGGATGTGGATCTGCATACTATGCAGGTATGATTGGTAAAAATTTATTTGAAGATGATGGTATAAAAGTAGAATGTGATGTAGCTAGTGAATATCGTTATCGTAATATTGTTTATGATAAAGATACATTAGTAATATTAATATCTCAATCTGGAGAAACTGCTGATACTATAGCTGCTATGAGAAAAGCAAATGGTGATCAAGTCGACACTTTAGCTATAGTAAATGTAGAAAGCTCTACTATAGAAAGAGAATGTACTTATAGTGTATTAATAGAAGCAGGTAAAGAAATTGCTGTAGCTACTACTAAAGCATTTATACTACAAGTATTAATTTTATCTCTATTATCTTATAAAATAAATCAAGATGATAAGTATATAGAAGATATTAAGAAATTACCACAACAATTAAAAGTATTATTAGATAAAACAGGTTACTATAAAAAACTAGCAGATTCTATTTATAAACATGAAGATGTCTTCTTTATAGGAAGAAAGATAGATTATGCTATTTCTATGGAAGGTAGTTTAAAATTAAAAGAAGTTTCTTATATTCATAGTGATTCATACCAAGCAGGTGAATTAAAACATGGTACTATTTCACTTGTTAAAGAAGGTACTATAGTATTTGCAATAGTAACAGATGATGAAATAAGAGATAAAACAATATCTAACTTAGAAGAAGTAATATCTCGTGGAGCTAAACCAATATATGTAGGTAATGTAGATGTAGATTATGAAGATAAAATAGTAATACCTAGAGTTCATAAAAAACTACAACCAATTCTAGCAGTTCCACCTCTACAAATGATTGCTTACTTTGTAGCATTAAAAAGAGGTTGTGACATAGATAAACCTAAGAACTTAGCTAAAAGTGTAACAGTAGAGTAATGTCATTATTAAACATTCTTCATAGAATATATAGAAAGGAGAATGTTTATGTATTATGGATATCCATACCCAACTACAAACAATGAAGGTTTTAATGGTTGGTGGGCAGTATTTATAGTTATTATAATTATTTTCTTCCTATTCTGGGGTTGGGGAAATAATAATAATACAAATAATTGTAGATAAAAAAAGAAAAGCATTTGCTTTTCTTTTATTGTTGAGTATAAAGAGTTTTAGTTAATACTTTATATTCAGCAGGTCTTATTTTTTTCATTCTATATTCATCATCATGTTTAGATAATTCAAAGAAACTATATTCCTCAATACCATCAATTAATTCATGAAAATTATAATCTTCATCAAAATATGTTACATGGTTACCACAATAATCTCCAACTATCTTATCAAAGAAATATTTAATATCACTAAAATGATATTTAATATTACTATCTTCTATTATAGGAATTATATTTTCATTAGTTTCTGTATAAGTAAGTGCAGACATTCTTTTTACATAGTCTTCTTCAGATATATCAAAATATCCTAAACTCATATCAATTTCTTCAATTAATTTATCATAATCCTTTGAGCCACATTTAAAACCTCTAGTAGGTACATTTAATTTAACACGAGCTAGATCACCTAAAGTAGCATCTAATTCCCATTCTTTTCCAAAACAACCATTACCATTAATATATGCCCAACTATGACCAGAACCTAAATGTACATCACAATCTAGACAAGTTAATTCATCAATTAAACGCTTCATAATATGTTTAGAAAAACTATGACATATAACTAATCTACTATCAATATTTTCAATATCAAATTTTTTATTACGAATTTCATTATATAATTTCTTATCTCCAAGGAATGGAGCATAATCCCATCTAGCATCAAATGAAAATATTTCACAACATCTTCTATATATATATCGTGCCTTTTCAAAATCTGTTAAATGTACTTGTCGTAATTCTCTATCTAGTGTTTCTACAAGATTCATAAAATACCTCCTTTTTTACGCCAGTAGTGATATCATATCACAAAAAAACAATAAATGTAAATAAAAAACCAACTCATAAGAGTTAGTTTAGTACCAATATGGGGCGTCGTATGAGAATCGAACTCATGCGTACTAGTGCCACAAACTAGCGTGTTAACCACTTCACCAACGGCGCCATTTCAAAATACATATATATTTTAGCAATAAATCTCTCTTTTGACAAGTATTATTTTTACTTTTTAGGTATTTGTCTATACAGATATTTACCCAGTGAATAAATTAAAAAGAAGGGAGAAATTATGAATAACTATAAATACTATGATTATTTGTATAGAAATAATATGAGTATGAATAATCAAAATTTGTTTAATCAACAAGAAGGTTTTTTTAAAGGAAATATGTTTTCAAATTTATATAGTGGGTATAAAAACTATATGCCACAAAGATTAAATCCAAGAAACGAACAAGAAAAAATGCTTTATGAATTAGATTCTATTAGTTTTGCAGCACATGAATTAAATCTATATTTGGATTTACATCCTGAAGATCAAAGTATGGTTACTTTATTTAACGATTATAGAAAAAAATTAGAGGAATTAACTAACACTTATGAATCTATGTATGGACCATTAACAGTAAATTCCAATGAGATGGAAAATAAAACATTCTCATGGGTAAATACTTCTTGGCCATGGGAGGGAAGCAATGTTTAAATACGTTAAGAGATTACAATATCCAATTAATATTAAAAATAAAGATTTAAGAATGGCTAAATACTTAGTAACTCAATACGGAGGAGCCAATGGAGAATTAGGAGCAGCATTACGTTATTTAAATCAAAGATTAACTATGCCAGATAATAAAGGTAAAGCTCTACTAAACGATATTGGTACAGAAGAACTAGGCCATGTTGAAATGTTAGAAACAATGATCTATCAATTAATGAAAGATGCTACTTTAGAAGAAATAAAAGAAGCAGGCCTTGATACTCATTATGCAGAACATGCAAAAGCCTTATTTCCAACAGATGCTAATGGTGTACCTTTCACAGCAACTTATTTTGCCACTACAGGAGATCCTCTAGCTGATCTTTCTGAGGATATGGCTGCTGAACAAAAAGCTAGAGCTGTTTATGAAAACTTAATAGACCTTACTGATGATCCTGATGTAATAGGACCACTTCTATGGTTAAGGCAAAGAGAGATAGTTCATTATGCTAGATTTAAAGAATTATTTGAACACTATGAAAAGAAATTAAAAAATGGTAATAATGAAATAAAGAATACTAAATACATTCCAAACAATGACTACTTTATAACTAATTTAAATAACTATGAAAACTATATGTAAAAAGATAGAGTAATCTATCTTTTTATGTTATATTAATAATAGGTGATTTTATGGAATACAAAATAACAGTAAAGAAATTTTTTGGTCACTTACACACAGTAAATAAACATAGATTTAAAGTGCTTTGTTTATGTTGTAGAGTAGGTATACCTTTCCAAGGATTGGTTCATGATTTATCCAAATATAGTCCTGAAGAATTCTGGGAAAGTGTTAAATACTTTCAAGGTAGTTATAGCCCAATAAGAAACTGTAAACAAACAGAAGGTTATAGTAAAGCATGGTTACATCATAAAGGAAGAAATAAACATCACTATGAATATTGGTCTGATCTACATGCTCCAGAACCACATCCAGTAATGCCATTTAAGTATTTCTTAGAATTGGTATGTGACTCTTATGCTGCAGGTAAAGTTTATTGTGGAAAAGGATGGACAGAATCATACCAAGAAGACTATTGGAAGAAAACAAGAGGGGATAAATACCTTAATCCTAAAATGGTCAAATTATTAGATGAAGTATACGCTAATGGAACTAAATATGGATTAAAGAAAATATTAAAAAAGAAATATTTAAAAAAATTATATGATAAATATATAAAGGAGGATTAATATGATATATCCGAATTTTCTAAAAGAAAAAGATTGTATAGGTGTACCAGCACCTTCAGATACAGCTAAAGATAGTAAGAAAGTAAAAAAGTATAAACATTCAATTAAGTATTTTGAAGATAACGGTTATAAATTAAAATTATCTAAGAATTTATTCACGTCTACTATGGGTAGAAGTGCTGATGCTAAAACTAGAGGTAAAGAATTAAATGAAATGTTTAAATCAAAAGATATAGATTTTATTTTATGTGCTAGTGGAGGAGAGTTTTTAGTAGAATGTTTACCATACGTAGATTTTAATCTAATTAAAGATAATCCCAAGTTTGTTGCAGGATTTTCAGACCCTACAGGAATTCTTTTTCCTATAACTACTAAATATGATATTGCCACTATTTATGGAAATAACTTTGGCCCATTTGGTATGGAGAAATTTTCAAGAAGTCATTATGATTTTCTAGATTTAATTACTGGAAAGAAATTTGATTTTAAGAGTTATCCATTATATGAAAATGAAAGATTAAAAACAGTAACTGGATTAGAACCATATAACTTAAAGAAAAGAGTTAAATGGAAAACATTAAATGGTAAAGATTTAAAATTAGAAGGAAGAATCATTGGAGGATGTTTTGATCTTATATCTGAACTTATGGGTACTAAATATGATGGTATGAAAGAATTTAATGAAAGATATAAGAAAGATGGAATTATTTGGTTCTTTGATAATTGTGAATTATCTATGGAAGAAACAATAAGAACACTATGGAAGATGAATGAATTTGATTACTTTAAATATTGCAAAGGAGTAGTATTTGGTAGATTTGGAGTAGAAGCATCAGGATTAGGATATGATGTAAAAAAATGTTTAGAAGATAGTATTTTAAATGAATTAAAAATACCAGTAATCTATGATGCAGATATATCTCATAAAGCAGAAACGCTACCTATATTAATAGGAAGTATTGCCACAATAGAATGTATTAAGAATAAAGGAACTATAAGTTTTGAAATGAAATAAAAAAAGGAAATTAAATTTCCTTTTTTATTTGTTCAAATACTTTACCAATAGAATCATGTATAACTAAATCACATAAATGATCATATTGAGTAATATCTTTGTTAATTAGAACCATATGTTTACCTCTAAAGTAATTAATAAATCCTGCAGCAGGATATACATTTAAACTAGTACCACCAATTATTAATAAATCACAACTAGCTATAGCTCTAATAGAATTCTTAATAGTATCTTCATCTAGACCTTCTTCATATAATACTACATCAGGTTTAATTATTCCTCCACAACTACATTTAGGAATACCATTAGATTCAAATACATATTTATCATCATAAAACTTATGACAGTCCATACAATAGTTTCTTTTTATAGATCCGTGTAGTTCATATACTGTTTTACTTCCAGCATCTTGATGAAATCCATCAATATTTTGAGTAATAACACAATCTAATTTATTTTTTTCTTCCATTAAACTTAATACTTCATGTGTAATATTAGGTTTAAAGTTTCTAGTATCTAATTTATCTTTATAGAATTTATAAAATTCTTCTGTCTTTTCTATAAAGAAAGAGTGCGATAATATCTCTTCTGGAGGATAATCATATTTCTCATTATATAATCCATCTTTACTTCTAAAATCTTTTAAACCAGACTCTGTGGAAACTCCAGCTCCACCAAAAAATACAGTAGAATTAGACTCTTTTATATACTTGATTAATGTCTCAATATCAGTCATAAAATCACCACTTTAATTATACTATATTATAGGTTGTGGAAAACTCCAAAATTGACTTTTTTGCCATTTTGGTGTATAATGGTACATATCATTTGAGGTGATTGAAGTGAGAAAAACTAAAATTTTTAGTTGTCTTATCATAGTAGTTGCTGTAATGATGTTATCTATTGGCTTAATATTAGAAAGTGATAATAAGTTAACATCAGGTGCATTAGACATGAAAAACGCAGTTGCCAGTGCAATGAATGTTCAAGAAGGTAATAAAGAAGAAGTAGTTTCTGATTTATCTACTAATATTGAAATGGAAGCTGCACCAGCTGCTTATTTAAAAATAGAAAAAGTATTTAGTGAAATAAGTACTGAAGAAGCCATTGCTGCTTTAAATGATGGAACATTAAAAATGGAATACTCTGCAGTATATTCATATAATGGTCTTAATAAAAGACGTGGTGCTATGTACTTTAATGGACATAGAGAAACTTACTATTCTGAAAAAGTATTACCTGGTAATGGATTAAGAATTCCAGGAAGACACGTTGCAGACGATGGTACAATAAGAGATGAAAATGGATTTATCTGTGTAGCTGCAGATCCAGCATTCTTAGCTAAAGGAACAATCCTAATCACATCATTAGGTCCTGCTAAAGTATATGACTGTGGATGTGCATATGGTACAGTAGATATCTACGTAAACTGGTAAGACAAAGACTACAAAAGTAGTCTTTTTTTATACCTATAAATCATGGTATAATAAATTATGTAATAATTAGGAGGTATAATATGATATGCCCAAAATGTAAAATGAAGATAAATAATCCGGATTATTGCTTTCATTGTGGTTATATGTCCAATGGAAACGTAATTGAAACTAAAAAAACTGTTCCTACAATGCTAGAATTATACTTCAATGAAAAAGATGATAAATACATAAGAAATAGAAATTGGCTTGTTGCAGGTATTTTAGGACCAGTATATATTTTTTGTCATGGGTATTATGTAGTTGGATTATTACTAATTGTTTTAGATTATTTAGTTTCATTATTTTTCCTAATATTCAATCATGCATTATTGTATTACTATGTTGTCTTATTATTAAATGTTATTTACTTTGTAGTGAATAGAGTATTATGGGCAACAATTGGTAATATGATTTATCTTAAACTATTAACAAATAGACTAACAAAAATGAAAAATGATAACTATGAGTATTACACAAAAGAAATCCAACAACTATATAAAAAAGATAATAAGTTAATAATATTAAAATATATTATATTTGGAATACTATTTATATTAATATTCTATTATATAAAAGAAGCTGTATATAATAATCTTGGACTTTTATAAAAGTCTTTTTTTATTACTAAAAACATATAATATGGTAGGTGTAAATTTGACATTTTAGTCATTTTATGCTATAATTATATACGTAATTGATGGCACATTATTCTAGTCAATTACTTTATTATGAAGACGAGCTTAAAAATTCGTTAAAAGGCATATCTGTGAAACCTTTGGTGTTTGCTTCTTACGCCCAGTTTGGGGTGAATGCTGAAGATGAGAATCTTGGGAGATTCATAATGGCATATGAATTAGACCCATTATTCGTGGAGACCAATTGTTGTGGTAAATCTATACGAACAACTTCTGATGATTTTATTACGAAATTGGATAGAACCTGTATTGTGGCGAAAGCTATGTGCAGTGTAGCCTGTCTTGCGTGAAGATTCTGGGATAAATGATCTCTTTTATTTTGGACGGCCACCTAAAATAAAAATTGCATTTTGAAATAGTCTTTGCAAAAAAGAATTAATAATAGAGTGTTGGAGAGGAAATCTCCTAGAGTGTATTTTAATATAAGATTGCAGTGGGCACTAAGTGGTAATCAAGTCATATGAATGGAAACATCATATTGATTCTTTTAAAGGGGAACCACAATATTGGTAACGATATTGTAAGAATCAGGGAAATCCTACTTGACCTATGGCTCAAAGTTAATTATATTGAATGCTAAACAATTTTAACAAAAAATAAGTAGTCAAACTACTTTTTTTTTTGCTATAATTATTATAGTATGGAGGTCTATTATGGAATTAGATGATTGGAAAGACTTGGATTCTAATATAGAAGTCAAACTAGATAGAAAAGAATTTAAAATAACTGAGTTAAAACTAGAACACTATTGGAATTATGATATAGATGAAGGTATGCCTATAAAGACAAGTGTAGAGTTAACTAGTAAACTTAATTTTGAAACAGATAAACTAGATTGGAAAAAGATTATTTCTCATACTTATAAAGATTTAGAAAACAATGATGTAACTGACACATATGAAGAATTAGTAGATGATAGTATTATTAGTGAAATAGAAAAATATGATTTACGAGATTTAAATAATAATTATTATAATGATTCAACACCTGAAAGTTATACTCACTGGGAATTAACATATAATAATTATTTTAAAATAGTAGGAACATATGATCTTGAAATAGAAGAAGTAACAAGAATTAAAAGACTACTAGATTTTAAAAGAATAATAGAAGAAGCAAAAGATAAAAACAAACTAAATTAGGAGTGATTGTATGGGATTAATGAATATATATAATAATGCAAGAAATCCTATTGATGACATTAATATAATTAATAAAATATTAGAATTATATGCAAATGGTAAATCATTATATCACAATATTGTACGTGTCTATAATAGAGTAGACTCAAGAAAGTATTCGATACCAGATTATAATGAATTATATGCTATGTTATTTAATAAATGGAAACAAAGTGTTGTTAGTATGACATATGAAGAATATGTTAATTTATGTTCTAAAGGAGTATTAAAACAAGATTTTAAAAAACTAAGAAGCTTTTTAAAAACAGTACCTGATGTAAGTACTAAAGAAGAAGCTGATAAAATTTTATCTATAGAGACAAAAGATAAAGAACTACAAGATGCTATGTATAGATATAGATATAATTCATTTGGTGAAGCATCAGGTTGGGAACATTTTTATTCTAGATATATTCATGCTAAAAAAGATAAAGATGAACAAATAGATCATAGATTATATTTAAGTGTAGATAGTAGAGGACTTTTTCAAGTAGCAAAGTATTTTACTGAAATATGTGAAAAAGAAAATATACCATATTATTTTAAATATGATGTAGGTACATCTAGAGATGATTCAATGGTAGTATATTCATCTACAAAAAATTTAGAAAAATATATAGATATACTTAGAACTATTAAGAAAGAACATCCAGAATTAGAACAATTTTTAAATAAACCTCCAGTTCTTTCAGCACCAATTGATGAATGGATTGGCTATGGTTCAGAACCAGTTTGTACTAAAGAAAATGGTGATAGATATTCATTTAATTCAATGAGAGAAGAAATAATTGAAAATGCAATTTCAAGTGTTACCGGTAAGTGGGTTAATGATCATAGAAATATGAATATAAATTTCCGTGGTAATAAAATTACTTTTGAAGAATATATTATTAATTGCATAACAGATAGACAACGTATAGAGTTAAATAAGAAAATTAATTATTGGGAAAGTGAAAATATAAGAGTTGCTAAAGTTAAGGGAAAAGATTTTATACCATATGTTATTGAAGATATGGTTGGATGTACAAAAGCAGATGTTACAAATCCTAAATTTAGAGATTATTTATATAATAACCTATATAGTCAAAAAGATAGAATTATGGATACTATAATTAGTGGAAATTATAAAGGAACACCTGACTTTAAAATTAATGGTAGAAATAATAAAAGTATTGGAGTTACAGGACAAGATATAAAGAAAACAATGTGTGTAATATATACTCAAATTTCAAAATTTGATCCTAATTATGCTAAAGATATTCAAACATATATAAAAGAAATTTCTGTTCAATATGGAGTAGATCCTAATAACTTTAGTTTTGATAAAAAAAGAGTACAAGATATGATGGTATATGATAAAAAAGTAGCAAGTCAAAACCAAGTACAAGAAGATAAAAAAGAGTTAAATGAAATGTTAAAAAAAGAAGTAGTTAAGCCTCGAAATAGATGGGCAAATGAAACAGATGAAGAGTATGAAAAATACTTAAAAGAGTTTTATGGTGGGGAAGGTAATAGAATATGAAACAAGAAACTAAAAAAACAGAATTAAAACAATTAGTAGAAGAGACTAAGAAAAAAGAAAGAATAAAAAAAGAAAAAGTAGATATTAAATGGCTAATCACAATAGTCATAGTAACATTTATTATCTCTTTTGGATTATCGTTTGTAGCTAATTCTACAATACCTAATTTATCTTTAATATTTGGTATTATTATCACATTATTATTTATAGTAATAGGTATTATATTTGATATTATAGGAGTTTCCGTAACTAGTGCCGATGAAAAAGTATTCCACTCAATGGCTGCTCGTAAAGTAAAAGGTGCATCAACTGCAGTTAAACTAAAAAAGAATGCTGATAAAACAAGTAGTTTCTGCTGTGATGTAATAGGAGATATTTGTGGAGTAATTTCAGGTGCTGCAGGTACTACAATATGTGCCATATTAGTAACTAAATATCATACAGATTTATTACTAACAGGTTTAATAATTACAGCTATAATTTCATCATTCACAATAGGTGGAAAAGCATTAGGAAAAAGTTTTGCTATTAATAAAAGTGATATTATTCTATATGAATTTGCTAAAATTTTATCAAATTTCTATCATTAGTTTACAAAAAACAACTTATGTGTTATAGTAATGCACAAAACGAAAGGGAGTATTTTATGGGATACAAGTTAGATGATAAAGATATCAAACTTACTGGAAAACAATGGACCAAAATAGGTACTGGTGTTAAAGGTGATGTTTATAAGTATCGTAATATGGCTTTAAAAGTATTTAAAGAAGATAGAGATACTCCTATTGACGTTTATACTGCAGAATACTTAACAAGCATTTCAACAGATAGAATATTACTTCCACAAAATCTATTATTTTATAATAATTCATTTAAAGGTTATACATACAAACTAGTATCTAAAAGAGGATCTGGTCAAAGAATGATTATGTTACCAAAACAAGATCTAATTCAAGATATTAGAGTATTAGAAGAAGATATAAAAACATTAAGTAATAAGAGTGTATTATTAAATGGAATATCTCCAGAAAATAGTATATTTAATGGAGAACTATATTTAGTAGATCCAACAGAATATAGAGTATTAGAAAACTGTTCTACAAAAGAATTAGAAGAATTAAATAAATTCCAATTACACTTATTATTAACTACATTAATCTCACTAGAATTAAGAAGAAATAATTTTACTTCTAAAACAGAAAGAGATGTAAAAGAATTATTTAATTTAAGAGAAGTAGAAGAAAATAGTAGTAGATTCTTTAATGATATTATTGGTAATAATGAGTCAATAAAAGAATTTGTAAAGAAGATATAATATTTAAGGAGGGTTAAGTTCATGAATAAAGAACAAGTAGAAGAAATACTAAAAATGCATAATGAACTTCTAGATGCAATGACAGAAGAAGAGAGAATACAGTTTTATGCAAAGTATGGAATGATAATAAAACCTAGAAAAGAAAATAACGAAGAAAAACCAAAGAGTAGATAAAGACAAGAAAACTTGTCTTTTTATTTTGTATATAGTAAAATATAATAAGTTTTGAGGTGATAAAAATGATACAAGTAAGTAATGTAAGCCTAAAATTTGGAAAGAGAACACTTTTTGAAGATGTTAATTTAAAATTTACTAATGGAAACTGTTATGGTCTAATAGGAGCTAATGGTAGTGGTAAATCTACTTTCTTAAAACTATTAAGTGGAGAATTAGAAACTACTAGTGGTGAAATATCTATTACTAAAGGAGAAAGAATCTCTATCTTAAAACAAGACCATTATGAATTTGATGATAAACGCGTAATGGATGTTGTATTAATGGGTAATACTAGATTATATGAAATAATGGTAGAAAAAGATAAGATGTATTCTCAAACAGAATTCACTGATGAAGATGGTATGAAGTTAGCAAACTTAGAAGCTGAGTTCATGGAATTAGATGGATGGAATGCTGAAGCAGATGCTGCTACTTTATTAAATAATTTAGGAGTAAATGAAGAATACCATTATATGGATATGAAAGATATACCAGTTAAATTAAGAGTTAAAGTATTACTTGCTCAAGCATTATTTGGTAACCCAGATATACTTCTATTAGATGAACCAACTAACTCATTAGACTTAGAAGCAATACGTTGGTTAGAAGAATTCTTAATTAATTTTAATAATACAGTAATTATAGTATCTCATGATAGATACTTCTTAAATAAAGTTTGCACACATATTGTGGATATTGATTATTCTAAAATGAAACTATATGTAGGTAACTATGATTTCTGGTATGAATCAAGTGAATTATTACAAAAACAAATGAGAGAATCAAATAAAAAGAAAGAAGAAAAAATTAAAGAGTTACAAGCATTCATTGCAAGATTCTCAGCTAATGCATCAAAGTCTAAACAAGCCACATCTCGTAAGAAAATGCTAGAAAAGATTGAATTAGATGAAATAATTCCATCTTCAAGAAAATATCCATATATAGATTTTAAAATAGAAAAAGAATCCGGAAAAGAAATATTAAAAGTAGAAAACTTAACTAAAGAAGTAGATGGAAAGAAAATACTAAATAAAGTAAGTTTCACAGTATTAAAAGGTGATAAGATTTGCTTTATAGCATCTGATGACATGGTAAAAACAACACTTTTCAACATCTTAAGTGGAAAAGAAAAATATGATAAAGGAACTATAGAGTGGGGTAAAACTATGAACCATGAATATCTTCCTCAAGATAATACAGAATACTTTAATAGTGATAAAAATATACTTGATTGGTTAGGGCAATACTACGATATTAAAGATGAAACAGTAACAAGAGGATTCTTAGGAAGAATGTTATTCTCGGGTGAAGATGTATTCAAAAAAGTAAATATTTTATCAGGTGGAGAAAAAGCAAGATGTATGTTATCAAAAATAATGTTACAAGAACCAAACTTCTTAATCTTAGATGAACCTACAAACCATTTAGATCTAGAAAGTATTACATCTCTAAATAAAGGATTAGTAAACTTTAAAGGAGAAGTATTATTCACATCACGAGATTATGAATTAAATAGAACAGTAGCTAATAGAGTAATAGAAATAAAAGATGATGGAACTATTATTGATAGACCAATGACTTATGAACAATATCTAGAAGAAAGTAAAAAATAGATTTTTACTTTCTTTTTAATTGAATAATATTTTATATATGCTATAATAAAGTTGAAAGAGGACTTGATATGAAAAAGAAGATATTTGGAATAATAGGAATAATACTATTGATTGTATTAATAATTATTTGTTGTTCTATTAAACCTGATGAAGACAATGAGTCATATGCAGGAGAAGAAATTATTACAAATGCAACTGCAGAAGCACTAAAAGTAAAAGAAGATGAAATGAAAGAATTTACTAGCATAAATGTTGATGAATATCTAAATATATATAATGGTGAAGAGAAAACATTAGTGTTAGTTGCAAGACCAACATGTCAGTATTGTCAGATAGCAGAACCAATTCTTCATAATATTGCATACAAGTATAATCTAAGTATTAATTATCTAAATACTGATGAATTTCAAGAAGAAGATAGTAGTAAGTTTATTGGATCTAATTCATTCTTTAGTAGTGGTTTTGGTACACCAATGTTATTAATAGTAAGTAATGGAAAAATAAATGATATATTTGATGGAGTTACAGATACAAAACATTATATAGAATTTTTAAAGACTAATAGTTTTATTAAATAAAAGGAGTGATATTATGGGGCAAGTATATAAAAGAGTAATGAGATTTAAAAAGAAATATCCAAGTACAGTAGCTTGGAGATTAGAGAAGAATGCAAGTGTTATTGAAAAACATTTAAATCCAGGTGAAGAAGTTAGATATGTATTTGCAGCACAAAAGAATGATAGTATATTTAATATCTTTGAAACTGCAGTAGTATGCTTAACTACAAAAAGAATACTATTAGGAAGAAAAAGAGTATTCTTTGGTTATTTCTTAAATTCAATCACACCAGATATGTTTAATGATTTAAAAGTACAAGGTGGACTATTATGGGGTAAAGTATTCATAGATACAGTAAAAGAATATGTAATACTTTCCAATATAAGTAATGAAGCATTGACTGAAATTGAAACAGAAGTTTCTACATATATGATTGAAGAAAAGAAGAAATATGTAAATGAATTAAGTGATGGAGACTAGAAACTAGTCTTTTTTTTTGTTATAATTTAAATGGTGATAATATGGATAGAATTAAAAAAATATTTTTAGTAGTATTTCTATTAGTATTAGTCTATTGCGGATATAGAATTCTTTATAAAGAACATGAAGTATCATATTCAATAGATAAATACAACATTAAGGAACACTTCTATATTAATAAGAATCATTACTATGATTTCATTATCACTAAAGATAAAGAAAACTATACTTATACATTAGAAAAAAACTTTTCTAAACAAAAAAGAATAATTAAAAGTATTAAAACATTTAAAAGTAATAACTTAGTATGTATAATACCTTTTTATAAGAAAGATATGGATAAGAATATATATTGTGATTTAGATAATGAAGAAGTATCAATAGATTACTTATTAAAAA
>CAMOXZ010000003.1 GCA_946629545.1 uncultured Caryophanales bacterium
ATAATAAATTACTAATACTTATAAATAATAAAAAAGTAGTAAAACTTCCCACTATACTACCTATTACTACTATATTCATTTTATTATTTCTTTTTAATATTCTCTTAGTACCATAAAGTATCATAAAATCTAATAAAAAATTTAATATAATTACTTCTTCATAATAAATATTCATCTAATCACCAAGAAAATTATATAAATAAAAAAACGACTTATTTGTCGTTTTATATTTTTCTTTTCTTAATAAATATCTTAACTATATATACTAAGAAGAATATCATTATAACTATAAATGACCATTTAAGAGCCATATTGAAGAATGATCCATTACTAGTATATCTATTTATAATATCAAATACACTTTCAGGTAAGTATTTACCAATCGTTCTGCTTAAATCTTTAAGTCCTAAATTATTCTTAATAAAAGCTAGTATTCGTAAAGCAATATCAATTATTGCCACCATAAATACAAATGATGAAAATCTCTTAAAAAACATTAGAACTACTATAGTTAATATAATTAAAACTATTAAATCTATATACATATAATCACCTACTCTAATTATATTTTATCATAATTTAAGAATAATACAATAAAAAAGAGCTAAGAAATAATCCTATCTCCTTCTTCTAACATCTTAGTAATAAATATACCATAACCTCTCTTAGTATTATCAACTATTACATAATTAACTACTCCTATTATTTTATTATCTTGTATTATTGGAGATCCACTCATACCTTGAACTATACCTCCAGTTTTTTCTAATAAGTTTTTATCTGTAATCTCAAATAATATATTTTTAGTACTATTACTTTCATCTATATTTAATATATTTATAGAATAATCATTAATAGTATTATTAGAAATTACTGTTCTGATATAAGCTAAACCTTTCTTTATAGAAGAAACATCTCCTACTTCAAGTATTTCTCTATTAGAATAATCATCTCCATATTTACCATATATACCAGTACCTTCATTTAATACAATATTACCTATCTCATTAGATTTATCTATATTAGCTTTCTTTTCTCCAGTATTACCATTAGTACTTTTTCTAATACTATTAACTGTAGATGAATAAATACTACCATCACTTATCTCAAACTTAGAATAACTTTTACTTTCTAATATTTCATGACCTAAAGAACCAAATACTTTAGTTTCTGGATCTATATAAGATAAAGTACCTATACCATTAATAGTATCTTTAACATATAAACCTGTTTTTAAAATATTATCTTCTAATTCTAATCTAATTGGTATAACTAAAGATTCATTATTACGTATAATACTAAATTTATATATAGAATCTTTATCTAATATACTATTAAGATTATTAATAGAAGAAATATCTACTCCATTAATTTTCTTAATAATATCACCTATCATAAAACCAGATTCTTCTCCTATATTTTTACCATTAACAGGATAAAAACCAACTATATAAACCCCATTAGAATGAACTTCTATTCCAATAGTTTCTCCTCCTACAATAATCTTATCAGAATAAGCAAATACATTTATAGGAAATACTAATAATATAAAAATAAGAATAAATTTCTTCATACTTACACCTCATTATTATATTCCCCATATTTCGACAATTTATGCATAGAAAAAGGTGTATTATTCTACACCTTTATCTAACATCATATCTTTTTCTAAATTCATCATTTTATTCATAATATCAGGATGTTTTTTTAGATACATATAACCTGCTACTGAACATCCTCCAACTATAAACATAGCTATAGCTAATTTCATAATTTCACCTCTAATATTATTATGAATAAAACAATCTACTTTATACCATTAATTAAATAATCTTTAATAGTAGTTCTTCTATTATCATCTCTATCATTACTAGAAGCATATTTTAAAGCATTTATATCCCCTATAATAAATAATCTCTTTTTAGTTCTAGTAACTGCAGTATATATAAGTTTTTGATACAACATTTTATTATAACCTCTAACAATAGGAATAATTACCACATCAAATTCAGATCCTTGAGATTTATGAATACTAATAGAATATGCAAGTTTAAAATTATTAAAATTACTTGGAGTATATTTAACTATATTACCATCAAAATCTATATGTATCTCTTTCTTCTTAGAATTTACTATCTCACATATAATTCCAATATCTCCATTATATACATTTTCATCAGGCATATTAGTAAGTTGTATTACCTTATCCCCTTCTCTATAAGTAATTTCTCCTACTTTATACTCTTTTTTAGAACTAGATTTCTTATTAAATAATTCTTGTATTTTACTATTAATAATATCTATTCCATTCAATCCTTTATACATAGGAGCTAGTATTTGAAATTCATGATAATCTAAATCTTTATAAGTATTATAAATATCTATTATATTAGTAATCACTTCACTATCTAAGCATTTAATAAATGTAAGATCATCTTTAACATTAAATATTTCTTCATTAATAGTTTTCTTTCGAATATCATATGCAAGATTAAGTATATTACTTCCTTCATCTTGTCTATATTCATCTTTTAATCTAACTACATTTAACATATTAGATTCAATAATATCATGAAGTACATCACCTGGTCCTACTGAAGGTAATTGATGATCATCTCCAACAATTACTATCTTACAATTAGCTGATAAACCTTTTAATAAACTATTCATCAAATAAGTATCTATCATACTAGCTTCGTCTATAATAACAAACTCTACTTTACTTTTATTATATTCATTTACTTGGAATCTATTTTGTTCCTTTTGCCATTTTAAAAATCTATGTATAGTACTACTAGGAAATAATGTAGCCTCACTCATTCTTTTAGCTGCTCTACCAGTAGGAGCAAGTAATGCTACTCTTTCACTTAAATCACCATAACTAAGTTTATTAATCAATCTATATAACTCTAATATAGCTTTAATAATAGTAGTTTTACCTGTACCTGGACCACCTGTTATTATTAAGAAATCCTTTAATATACTTTGTTTTATAGCCTCTAATTGATCAGTATTATATTTAATATTAAAGAACTTCTCTAATTCTTTAATATTATCATCAATCTTTTTAATTTTATTCTCTTTAGAATTTAACATTCTAAATCTTTTAACTATAAAACATTCGGACATATACATATCTTTTAAATAATACTTATCATCTACAATAACTATTCTAGAGTCTTTTTCTAATTCATCTAATGCATATAAAAAATTATCTTCTATTATATTACATCCTAATACTCTAGGGATTAAACTAAGTAATTCATTATATAAGTAATATGAATGTCCATAAGTATTACTAATTTCATTCATAATATATATAATAGATGCTTTTACTCTAATTAAAGAATCTTTCTCTACTCCTTTATTTAAAGCAATCATATCTATCTTTTTAAAACTAATATCATGAATATCTAATATAATCTGATATATATCAGATTCTATAATATCTTTTACTTTATTTTTATAATAATTATATATAATCATAGAATCCCTAGTATTAAATCCTAAATCACTTAAATACATAATAGTCTCATAACTAGATTCATATTCTTTTAATTTACTATGTAGTATATTAATATCTTTCTCTGTTATCTTAGGAATAAGTACTAAATTACTAGGATTATTAAGAATAATATTTAATGTATCTTTACCTAAAGTATCAACTATACTTTTAGCTTTCTTTTCTCCAATACCTTTAAATAAACCACTAGTAAGAAATTCTAATATAGAATCCTTTTCTTCCGGTTTACATCTTTCATAACTATCTACTCTAAACTGTTCTCCATATTTTTCATGTTCAACAAGTTCTCCATAAAACTTATATGTATCAATATTATTAAGTTCATGAAAGTACCCTGTAAAAGTAATACTTCTACCTATATAATCGGATAAGTTTTCACTATCAGTATCACTAACTTTAAAAATACCGATAACATAACCGGTATTATTTTCAAAAATACTTTTAGAGTAACTTCCTTTTATATACATATTATTCTCCTATTACATATGGGTATTCTATAGATTTAATAGTTACTTTAACTAATTCATTATGAGGTAATTCTCTATTTATTTTAACATATAAATAATTACCTGTGTGACCATAACTATAACCATCTTTATATTCTTCTACTAAAACTTCTACTTCTTTATCAATAAACTTATTCATATAAGCTATTTCTAACTCTTTAGAAACTTCTATTAGTTTTCTACTTCTTTCTTTCTTTTCATGTTCATCTACTTTATTACTCATTCTAGAAGAAGCAGTACCACGTCTTTCACTATATGGAAAAACATGTAGTTTAGAAAAACCTATTCTTTTACATGTTTCTATTGTAGTATTAAATAATTCTTCCGTTTCACCAGGAAATCCCACAATAACATCAGTACTAATAGCTATATTCTCTCTAATACCTCTAATTTCAGCTATTTTAGCTTCAAAAAAGTCTAAATCATATTTTCTATTCATAGCCTTTAAAATCTCGTTAGAACCAGCTTGTATAGGTATATGTAAGTGATCTACTAAAACATTACTATTTCTTAATACATCTAAAACATCTTCATTTAATTCAGTAGCTTCAATAGATGAAATCCTTAATCTTTCAAGACCATTAATTTTAACTAATTTATTTAATAAATCAGAGAAATCAGTATCAAGATCTACCCCATAACTTCCAGTATGAATTCCTGTAAGAACTATTTCTTTATATCCATTATTTACTAAATCAGTTACTTCTTCAATTACTTTACTTTCATTTTTACTTCTACATTTACCCCTTACAAAAGGAATAATACAATAACTACAGAAGTTATCACAACCATCTTGTATCTTAACAAAAGCTCTAGTTCTACCAGGAAAACTATTTATATACATATCTTCAAATTCTTTTAATCTACCAGTATATTCTAATCTCATTTCTTCTTTATTATTAAAATACTCATCTAATAGTTCTACTATTTTAGATTTATCTTTATTACCAATAATAATATCTAAACCATCTATTTTTATATCAGGATTAGCAGCAATAAAACAACCCATAGCTACAACGCATGCATTGGGATTACGCCTAATAGCTTGTCTAATCATTTTACGAGACTTTGAATCACTATTATTAGTAACAGTACAAGTATTAATAATATATACATCACAAGAATCACTAAAATCTTTAATCTCATAACCCGCTTTTTTAAGTTCATTAATTACATATTCAGATTCATAAGTATTAACTTTACAACCTAAACTAAGTACTCCTACAGTTTTCATGTAATCACCTCTAATGCCTATAAATTATACCATAAAATAAAAAAAGTGACAACGTCACTTAATCTAATTTACTTTGTAATTCTTTCAAAGTCATTAAAAATTCATTAGTCTTCTTAATCTCTGCATCTAATTTTTCGTAATTAGCAGTATTTTCTAACTCTAAGTCATTAGTAACTTCTTGTTTTTCAATACCATATATTGGAGATATAATTGGACTACTTTTAAATCTTTTAACTTCAGGTTCTACAACTGTTTTAATCTTATCAAATTCATCTAATACTACTTCATTAGATTCTTCACCTACTGCATTAGCAATAACAAATGGTGAAGTAATAGGTTCAGCTTCTCTACCAGCTATAACTTCTAATTCACTAATACTAATTGGTTCAGTACCTTCATCATATTGAGTTAATTCATTAGCTTCATACATTTCTTTACTCTTACTAACTAATTCATCTAAACTAATAATAGCAGATTGTTCTTGTTCTAACTCATAATCAGTTAAACGAATATTTTCAACTACTTCTTCTATTTTAGATTCTTGTTCTTTTAATTCTTCAGTAATCTTAGATAATTCTTCTTTAGCTACATTAATATCAGGTTCAATATCAGTATATTCTAATTCTTCTATTGGTTCTAATAATTCTATTTCTTCTTCTTTAATATTTAACTCTTGTCTTACTTCAGTACTAATTTCTTCTATTACATTTTTAATATCTTCAGTAGATAATTCTTCCACTTCTTCAAAAGTTTCTATAGAAGGTTCTTCTTCAATAACTTGTAATACAGGTTCAGTATTTTCTTCTTCAGGAATAATTTCTACTTCATCTTTAATTTGTTCTACAAGTTTATTTAACTCTTTTGTATTATGTCTCTTTCTTCCTCTATCGTTATGTTTTTCTACTAAATAAATAATGAAACATAAAAGACAAGCAACTGCTGCAATGATATAGACAACAATGATTTCTTTTGATGTTAAAAATTCTACTATATCCATTTTGTACACCTCCATATTAGTTTATCATAACTAATAAATTTAGACTTATTAAAACATAACTTTATTTATCAATTGACAACCTTTTTTACAAACTTTTATATATGTTCGAGTAACCCTAGAGGACAATACTCTTACCAAAATCAATATATCATATTTTTAGTTATAATGTATAGTATTTTTTAATAAAATTTACTATGAAAAATAAATTTATAAAATCTACTATTATATTGTTAATTGGAGGATTACTTACTAAAGTATTAGGAATGATAATTAAGATAGTAATAGCCCGATTAATAGGTACTAAAGGACTAGGTATGTATATGCTAATATTACCTACTTTTACTCTATTAATTAGTTTAAGTCAATTTGGTTTTCCTATAGCTTTATCCAAATTAATTTCAGAAGAAAAGCGAAATAACAAACAACTAATATTCTCAAGTATATTAGTATTAATAATCATAAATATATTACTAATAATATTAATAGTATTACTATCCCCTACTATTAGTAATAAATTACTACATAATAAAGATATTTATATAAGTATATTATCTATGTCTTTAGTAATACCATTTACTTCAATATCTAGTATTTGTAGAAGTTATTTCTTTGGTAAACAAAAGATGTTTCCTCATGTCTTATCTAATATTATAGAAGATCTAGTAAGATTAATAATCATAGTAATAGGAATACCTATTATTAAACCATTAGGTATTAAATATATAGTATGTTTTTTAGTATTAATAAATATAATAAGTGAAATAGTATCTACAATTATCTTAATATTATTCTTACCAAAAAACATTAAAATAAAAAAAGAAGATTTATACCCAAATAAATCTTATATAAAAGACTCTTTAAAAATATGTATACCTAATACTACAAGCAAATTAATAGGTAGTATTGGTTTCTTCTTAGAACCAATTATTCTTACAAATATACTTATAAATAATTATTCAATTAACTACATAACAAGAGAATATGGAGTAATCTCAGGTTATGTAATTCCATTAATACTATTGCCATCATTCTTCACTCTAGCATTATCTCAAAGTATTTTACCAGTAATTTCAAAATACTCCAGTATAAATGATATTAAAAGTATAAAAAGAAAAACTAATCAAGTAATACTATTATCACTACTTATAGGTTTACCAGTAACAATAACACTATTATTAAAAGGAGATCTATTACTACAATTAATCTATCATACAAATGAAGGAGTAAACTATTTAAAAATACTGGCTCCTATATGTCTACTACATTATATTGAGTCACCTTTATCTAGTATCCTAGACGCTTTAAACAAATCTAAAGATAATTTAAAAATAACTATACTAGGTACTATAACAAGAACTATATCTTTAATACTATTTCATAAGAAAGGTATTTATTCTTTAATAATATCTATTTCATTAAATATATTAATAACCACATTTTATCAAATAAAAAAAGTAAGATATTATCTTACTCATTAGTTTCATTTTCTTTTTTGAATAACATTTTAACATTAGATTGAATAGGTCCGTTAGATTCAACTTCTTCAACTAAAATATCATCGTTTACTACTAAAACATTTTTAACAAAAGCTAATCTTTCTTCATAAATACTATCTACTTTACTTCTAGTTAATCTATATCTTCTAGCAATAGTATTTCTATCCATTCCAGATAAAACATCTAAGAATACTTGATTATTTAATGAATTAGAACATTTTAATCCTTCGTATACTTTACTAACTGCATTACGTCTAGTAGATTCTGTTTTATCATATGATGCATCACTAGCATTTAATTCTCTTAAACGAACTAATGCTGGTTTTGGTTCTTCTGCTAAACCAATATTCTTAGCTACTTCTTCAAGAATTGAACAATATGTTGCTTCTTCAGTTCCTCTCTTATCTAATACTGCTGTTACTAATTCACTAGATAACTCACTATACATGTCTTCCCCAATAAATGGTTTAATTAATGTATATCCTTCTGTTATTATTTTGAATTCTGCTTCATCAAAAATACCTTGTTTTTGTATTTTATCAAAATAATTCATTACTCTTTCATCTGCTTTAACCATAAATCCTCCATTTAGTAAGGAATATAATAACACAACACTATTTATAATTCAAGTATTTTTTAGTTATAAATATATAATTCATGTTGTGCTCTAGTACAAGCTACATATAATAGATTTCTTTCATTATTTTTATACGAATTATCTCTATTATTATAGACAATTACACTATCAAATTCTAATCCTTTAGAAACATATGCAGGCATAATAACTAAGTCTTTATGAAAACTCTTAGTATTATGATCTACTAAACTAATTTCTAAAGTATCTTTAACTAAATCATATAATACTTCTGCTTCTTTCATATCCTTAGTAATTAAAGCTACACTTTTATATTCTCTTTTTAATTTACTAATATCATTAATTAAACTATTTCTTATATCTTCTACACCTTTTCTTATAATAACTGGTTTATTTAAAGTTTTTCTAATCGCATTAACATGATTTAAACCAAGTATCTTATTAGTATAATTAATTATCTCTGGAGAAGATCTATATGTCTTTAATAATTCAATATATTTAGTCTCTCCCCTAAATAAGTTAGATAATTCATCCAAAGAATCATAATGATAATATGGATTAATATTTTGATTGATATCTCCTAAGATAGTAAAATCTGCTTTTCTAAATATCTCATTAATTATAATATATTGAAGTCTATTATAATCTTGTGCTTCATCTATTATAACTTGTTTAATATTACCATCATATATAAATCCTTCAAGTCTACCCTTTAAATATGCAAATACTAAAGCATCTTCATAATTAATAGAATCATTATTAATAAAATCATTAACAGTCTTTTCATCTAATTTAAACCTACAATACTCTGATAGATAAAACTCTTTCATAATAGCTTTTAAATCATGTTTAAAATTACTATTCTCATACATTAATTTTAAATATGTAGCCTTCTTCTTATTACTACCCTTATAATTATTAGAACTTAGTTTAGAAGCAATCTCATCCATTCTCTCAAATAAAGGTAATCTATCATACTTATCATGTAACATATAATTCAATTCATCTTTAACTACATAATATTTTTCAGTCTCATTAAATGAATTAGTAAATAGACACCTAGAAACATAATCTTCAATATAAGCATCTAAATCATCTATAATTCTATCACTTTGTTTATACTCTACTAATTCCGGAAAAATTTCCTTATATGAATAAAATCTAGATATAAAATCAGTAAAATCTTCTACATGATTATACTCAGTAATAAAGTTTTCTAAATAATCTGCAAAAGTAGTTTGAAGTGTATTAGCCTCTCCTAAAGAAGGTAATACTTCTGATATATAATCAGTAAATATATTATTAGGAGAAAATATTAATACATTATTACTATTTAAATTTTCTATTCTATATAATAAGAATGCTATTCTATGAAGTGCTACAGTTGTCTTTCCACTTCCCGCAATACCTTGTACTATTAAGTTATCATCTTCAAGATTTCTAATAACTTTATTTTGTTCCTGTTGAATAGTATTAACAACATTCTTCATCCTGTCACTAGATTCAGTAGCTAATACTTCTTGTAGTACTTCATCATCTATATTTAATGAATTATCAAACACTCCAACTAGTTTTCTATTCTCTATCTTATATTGTCTTTTTCTTTTTAATTCACCATTATATATTCCACCAGGAGCACTATAACTACAAGGACCTGTTTCATAATCATAGAATAAACTACATATTGGACTTCTCCAATCATATAATATATTATTTTCATTCTTATCTTTTAAATAAGTTAAAGACATATAAATATTATATATACTATTATCTTTATCATCTTTAAACACAATAGATGCAAAATAAGGTTTATCTTTAATCATTTTAAGTCTTCTTAAATAATCTTGTTTACGAAAGAATTTATCTGCTTCAAGTGCAGTAGCTGCTTTTACTTGAGTCATTTCTCCTTCATCAAAACTATTAGAATCAGACCACATCATCTTTTTAAATTCTATTAAATCTTCTTCACCTACTTTAACATCATCCGCTAAAGAATTATAAGTTTCATCAAATAAAGAGATAACTTTATTAAGTATCTTCTCTTCTTTCTTTAATTCTTCATTAGTAATAGACATAACTTCACCTTACAATCTATTTAAATATATCAAAAAAAAAGAATTGTTTCTATATAGAAACAATAACTTTACACTAAAATATTGTAGTTAATAATCCAAGTAATAAGAATATTACTAATATAATTATAGATAACTTAGTAATTTTAACTTTCTTAAGATTCTTAAATTTAAAATCATTCTCATCATAATCTTTAACATCAATAATCTTTAAGAATATACTCTTCTTTTTTCTTAAATCACTTTTAGATATAATAACAAATTCATCTGGATTACCACTCTCACTATAAGTAAAATCTTTAGGTAATCTTAAGAAATATATAAACATAGCTAAATCCATAGAAGCACCACTAATATTAACTATAGATAAAAATACTAATAATGGAATATTAAATATATAACCAAGTATAAATGTAATAACACCTATAACCACAAAAGGCATCTGTAACGAAATAAGAATATTCTTCTTAGTTAATTTTTGATATGCCATAGCATAAAATATACCCTTTTCAAGTTCTATTCCATAAGTAATATTTTTATGTTTAGTACCTCCTATAAAATAACCTAGTCCATGTAATAATTCATGTAATATTAAATATAAAATTATAAATAAGAATGTTAAAAACATATTATCAAATTTAAATATATTTATTTTTAATAGTACTGCTAATGCTCCACATAATATAAAAATTATAATACATAATATATTAGCAGGAACTAAATTCATTTTATATACATAAGTTTTTTTATTTGTTATACTCATTAATAATACCTCTAAATTCATCTTGAATTTCTTTCAATCTTTCCATACTAGTAGCTTCAAATCTAGCAGTAATATTAGGACCAGTATTAGAGCATCTAACTAAAGCCCATCCATCAGAGAAATTAACTCTAACACCATCTATATCTATAAAATCATATCCCTTACTAATAACATATTCTTTTACTTTATCTACTACACTAAACTTAATATCATCATCTGAATGATATTTTTCCTCCTCTTCAGAGTAATAAGTATTTATACCTTCTAATAAGTTTGCGATAGATTTATCGGTATTAGAAAGTATTTCCAAAAGTCTTAGTCCAGCATACATTCCACTATCAAATCCAGGCCATCTATCATTGAAATATACGTGTCCTGATAATTCACCACCAAATGGTAAATTATCTTCTTTCACCTTTGCTTTAGTATAAGAATTACCTGTACGATAACATATACCAGTACCACCTAATTTTTCTATTTCATCACTTAAACTCTTAGAGCATTTAACATCGTATAAGAATGTTTTATTACTAACTTTATTAATAATATCCCTAATAATTATAATCATATAAATATCAGTAGGAATAAACTTACCTGTATTAGTAATAACACCTAATCTATCTCCATCACCATCAAATGATATACCTATATCTGCCCCTACTTCTAATACTTTATTCTTTAATTGAGTAAGATTATCTTCAATACATGGATCAGGATGATGATTAGGAAAAGTACCATCATTTTCTTCATTAATTATAATTAAATCCATAGGATATAACTCATATAATTTTCTAACAAACTTAGAACAAGCTCCATTAGCAGGATCAACTACTACTTTTAATCTTCTATTACCAAAATGTAAATTAGTCTTATATAATTCAATATAATCAGGAAATATATCATATCCTTCAATATTACCTACCCCATATATAAAATTCTTTTCTTTTAATTCATTATAAAAATCTTGTATTTCTTGTCCTTTACAATTACCTTTTTCATCAAAAGCAAATTTAAATCCATTATCGTCTTTAGGATTATGACTAGCAGTAACCATAACACCACTAGGTATACCTAATTTAATACAAGCATAATAGTACATTGGTGTAGTACAAAGATCAAGTCCTACGACATCACATCCAGTACATAAAATACCATTAATTAAAGCCCTGTATAACGCAGGTGAACTAAGTCTATTATCATGACCTACTATACATTTTTTAAATCCTAATCTTTGAATATGACTACCAAAGCCCAATCCAAAAGTATATGCAGTATCTTCATCTAAATTAAGAGGATATACACCTCTAATATCATATCCTCTAAATATATTTTTATCTAGATTCTCTTTATATTTATAATCAGTCATATAATCACCTTTTATCCTTTATTTTAACAAGTTTTATGGTCTTACCTAATTGTTCATCCATAAACTCTCTTAATTTAATTATATTAGCATTCAGTTTAATATGAGGATAAGCCTTAAATAATCTCTTATAGAACACTCTATATTTACTTAAAGATTCAGCTACTTGTTCTTTTACTACAGCAGTAGCATCAGTATTAAGATACTTATTAGTATTAATTTTTAATTTAGAAATAACAAATGTAGAAACAATAGTATCAATTATAATAACACTTGCAAATACCCATCCTACAATAACAATAATTGAAGGATCAAAAGATACTAAAAAATCATTAAGTATTGGATGAAAATATCTAACAATAACTACTCCACCTACTCCAAATAAAAATCCATTTCTTAAACAAATTCTACCATTAATATTAAATTTACTTTTTGAATAATCCCACCATCTTAATTTAAATATTTTTTCCATTAATAAACTAGTAAAATATTCAACTGCACTACATAAAAATGAACTAAGTACAAACAATACAAATATATCATCTTTATATTTGCTTAATAATGTAACCATTATTAAAGCACCGAATCCAAATACTGGAATATATGGTCCTAATAAATAACCACGAGACATAGTAAATTTCTTAGTAACAATAATACATGATGTAACCTCAATAATATATCCAATTATTGAATATATAAAGAATATTAAAAACCAATACATTAAATCATACATATAATCACCTATTATCTAATACTATTATATTATATTTTTTATTACAAGAAAAGAAAAAAATAGGATAATTATCCTATTATAAATTTAAGTAATCCAAATGAAATAGCCATCATTATAAGACTAGCTATAAGTATACCAATCATAGCCGCAATAAAAGCTTTTTTTCTATTCATCTCTAAACAGGCAGCTATTAAACAACCAGTCCAAGCACCAGTTCCAGGTAAAGGTATACCTACAAATAATACTAATCCCCAGAATCCATATTTCTCTATAGTACCTTTATGTTTATCTACTTTCTTATCTAACCACTTAGCAATCTTATTTAAAAACTTAACTTTACTTTTTCTCATTAAATCAAGAATCCAAGTAATTAACCATAATATAAATGGTACTGGAATAATATTACCTATTATACAAATAATATAACTTCTAATTGGATCTAACCCTAAAATAGAAGCAGCTAATAACCCACCTCTTAATTCAAGAATAGGCATTAAAGAAATAATAAAAACTGCTATCTCTTTACCAAATCTAAATCCATTAAATCCACTCAATAATGATAGTAACCAACCTACTATACTCTCCATATAACCTCCAACTATTTAATACAATAAAAAACTAATATAAATATAAATGACATTGCAGCACTAATCTCTTTTCTAAGAGAATATGCTTTCTCATATACAGCAGAAACATCATCAATAATATCTACTATCCAACTCTCTAAATACTTAGGTGGTGTAAATGTAATAGGAAACATATGTGTCTTAATAATATCTTCCTGTATATCTGTTAAATCAACATATTTTGAAGCATTCTCAATTGCATACTTAGGATGTCTTCTAAGTTTAAATATACTTTTTTCTTCATCTACTTCATCAGTAAAAAAATCATGAAATAATGCAGCAACAGTAGCTTCCTCGTAATTAATATGTAATACCTTAGTAACTAAATAAGTATAATAAGCAACTCTAATAGAATGATCATATCTAGTAATACCATGATGTTCTATACTTTTTAATTCATAAAACTCATCTGTTAAATAAGGTTTAATAATATCATTAAATTCATCTTTCATTTTATCATCTCGCAAATAAAATGATACCATAAACATTATAACTATTTCAATAATCTTTACAAAAATAGACGTCTATTGACGTCTATACTAATTCATTTAAAATCTTATCTAATTCTTCTTGTTCTTCTTTAGTTGTTTCAAGTATTTCTTGTTCTTTATTAAACCAAGCAGGTAACTTTTCTTCTTTTACCTTCTTAGTAACATTTTTCTCTTTATGAATAGTTTTATTAAGTTCTTTATGTTTCTTTTCGGCAAGTCTCATAGCATCTTCAACAGTTTCAACATTAAGTCTTTTCCATTGACCAGCTATTGTCTCAATATAATTTCTATTCAATTGTTCATTATTTATCTTTAAAACATAACTAATTAATACATTAACTACTCCAGGAGCTAATTTTTGTTCTACTAATAAATCTTCTATTAACTTTTTATCTCTCTCAGTAGGATTACCACCTTTATATTTAGCTTTTAATAATTGATATGGAGTAATATTCTCAAATGTATAAACCATCTTAGCCCATTTAGAATTATCACCCTTAGGTTTCTTTAAATACTCAGGTTGTTTATTATATATTAATGTAGGTAAATTACCAAAATTATCAAACTTATAATAATCCCTACAACTCTTTCTTAATACACTTTTATCAATCATACCTTTTTCATTAATAGAATTTCGTATTAATCCTTGCATATCTAAAGTATCTAAATTATATATATAACTTAAAGTATTTATTAACTCTTTAGTATCATCAGTAAAACACTTTTCATATTCAGGTAAACCAGATATTAATAAACTATAATCAATTCTATTATTAATATTTATATTATTAGAATTATTAGTAATTATATCTTCACTTACTTCTGCAGTTCCTCTAACAGGAGTAAATACATCATCAAAAGATGCAGTTATATCTTCATAATCCTTTAATACTATTTTAGGTATTTTAAAATAATTTTTTACTTTTTCATATTCTTTCTTACCTAAATTATTATATAAAACTACATTAAGTACTGGGTGATTAAAAAATTCATTAGCACTTATTGGTGAATATACTACATAAACATATTGATTAATATTATCTTTCTTCATATATGTTTTTATAAGTCCTACAGCTTCTAATTTTTCTCTTGAAACTAATATATCTTCTAATCTTAATTGCATTGTATTCATTAAATGATGATGTGTTAAATCCTCACTCATCATTTGAGTTTTTTCTAAATCATCAAGTAATGTATTATATAAACTAACAGCAGTATATCCAATTATTGGTTGATAAAGCATAGTAATTATCTTCTTATCATAAGAAGTAATAATACTCTTATTAATAACTGTATAAGTATCTGCAGGTAAAACAGTAATACTCTTCATATACATCACCCATAATTACTATATCATAAAAACATATCTAATCAAATAAAAAAATTCCCAAAGGGAATTATTTTAATGTTAAAAAATTTAAAATCATACTAGTATCCATCTTAGTAAGATATATAAATAAGAATGCTATTAAAAGAAATGGTCCAAAAGGAACTAATTTAGTCTTCTTTCTTAATAGAATTATTATTGATATAGGTAAAGCCATTAAACTTCCAAAGAATATTACAAATAAACTTGGTAATGGTGATAAGACAAGTCCTATCACAAACATTAATTTAATATCTCCTCCACCCAATGATTCTTTCTTAAATATAAAGTTACCTAATAGCATAACTGTATACATAATAAGAAACATTACTAAACCAGATAGCATATTTGAAAATGTAGACATGAATCCATTACTTAATGCAAATACTATTATAAAATATCCAATAAAGAATATTAGTACTTCATCCGGAATAATATAATAACTAATATCAGAAACTGAAATAATTACTAGCATTGAAACAATTCCAAATGCAATTAATAATTCATAAGACATACCAAATATCAAATAACTTAAAGCAAATAATATACCAGTAAACAATTCCATATATGTAGATAATGGATCTATTTCTTTCTTACAATATCTACACTTACCACCTAACATTACAAATGAAAGAACTGGAATCATATCTATAAATGATAAAGTATGTTTACAATTATCACAATAACTTCGATTAGTTATAAAATTTTCATGTCTAGGACATCTCAATCCAATTACAGTATAAAATGAACCCATAAACAATCCAAAAATAAAGAAGATAATTAAATACAGAATACTCATATAAAATTACCTCCTACTTAACTTGACTATAAATTGAGAACATTGGTTGAATGATTGAAAGTAATATGATACCAACAACTACTGCTAAGAAACAGATTAATAATGGTTCTACTAAACTCTTCATTTGATCAATAACATTTTTATGAAGTGTTTGGAAGTGGTTAGCAACCTTTTCCATCATTTGACCAAGTTGTCCAGTAGTTTCACCAGTAACAATCATTTCATAGGCAACTACAGGAATTGCCCATTCACCTTTGAAAGCACTAGATATTGAATCACCTTTACCAAGGTTTTCAAGTGTCTTATTGATTATTCTTTTATATGTTTCATTATTAGTAATTTTAGAAAGGATTTCCATACTATCAGTAATAAATACACCATGGTTTAATAATGAAGCAAATGTTTTAGTAAAGTTTGAAATTTCATTATAAATTATAATATCTTTAAATACAGGTAAATGCATAAGAAATACTTGAATTTTCTCTCTTACTACTTGTACATGCGTATATAGATAATAAATTATAGCAACAATAGATACAGCTGCAATTATCAATATAATCCAGTTATTCTGGATAAACTCACTGACTGACATAACTGCAAGGGTTAAAGGTGGCAATGTTGCACCATTTGATTCAAATAATGAATTAAATTGTGGAACTAAGTATGTAAGCATGAAGATTAAAACACCAAAAGCAATAAGTAATACAACAACTGGATATGTCATAGCAGATTTCATTTGCTTACGTGTTTGATCAATAGATGTATAATACTCAGCCATATCATCAAGTATAGATGGTAAATCACCAGTCATTTCAGATGTCTTTACCATGTTTATTAAAAGTTTTGGATAAACTTTTGATTGCATTTCCATAGCTTCTGATAAACTTTCACCTTTTAATAATTGGTAAACAAGTTCATAAAAGCTTCTTCTAATTGCTGGTTTTTTAGATTGTTTTGCTAAGATTTTAACTGAATCTGCTAAAGCAATACCAGCTTTTAAATATGTAGATAATTGAGTTAGTGAGAAAGATAAATCACTAGCACTAAACTTACCTCCACCAATATCAACATCAAGTTTTGAACGTTCTTTTACTTCAAGTACTTGGTAGTTTAATGATAATAAGAAATTACGTACATCATTTTCAGTTTCAGCATCAAATGTACCAGTTTCTTTCTTACCTACTCCATTAATTATTGTATATCTATAACTAAAAACAGGGTTTTTAACACGTTCCCTACTATTGTCTATTTTAGCAATATCATTTGTAGAAATATCAGGTTTTGCAGATGCTTGTTGTAGATTTGCATTTGGTGTTTGTTGTTGGGCATTTTGTGCAACAGGTTGAACAGGTGCTACTGGTTGAACAGCTTGCACAGGTGTAACTGGCTGAACTGCTGGTTGTGGTGTAACAGGTTGAATAGCTGGTTGCCCATTTTGCGGTTGTAATAATTCAATATTATTATCTTGCATATCTACACCTTCCCTTTTTATCCTACTATATTACAATTCTAACATAATTATAATTTTTTTTAAATACCTAATTTAAACATTTTTATCATTTTACATATACTAAATTAGAGGTGATTTTATGTATCCAAGTCAAAACATAAGTATACTTTCTTTATTAAAAAATGTTAAATGGGGATCACTCCTAGATGGTGCATCAAAAACACTAGGCGTTATTAATCAAGCAATACCCGTAGTATATCAAGTTAAACCTATTATTGACAATGCTAAAACCATGTTTAAAGTTGCCAGTATTATGAATGAACCAATAGAAGAAAAAAAAGAAGAAAAGACTAATAATAGTCCAATCTTCTATATTTAATTCTTATATTTAGAAAGGAATTCTCTCTTATAATCAAGAAAACTATCTTTCTTTATAGATTCTCTAATTTCTTCCATCATTTTTATTAAAAATCTAATATTGTGAATAGAAATTAAACTTCCACCCAAACTTTCTCCTACAGTAATTAAATGTCTTAAATAACCTCTAGTATAATGTTTGCAAGTATAACAATCGCAATCAGATTCTATAGGAGTAAAATCATGAGCAAACTTTGAGTTATTTAAATTAATCTTACCAGTACGAGTAAATGCTTGTCCGTGACGTGCTATTCTAGTTGGAAGTACACAATCAAATATATCTACCCCACGTTCTACTCCTTCAAGTAAATCAACTGGTTCTCCTACTCCCATTAAGTAACGCACTTTATCAGTAGGTAGATATGGTATAGAATAATCTATTGCCTTATACATATCTTCTTTACTTTCTCCGTCATTAGCTACTCCACCTATACTATAACCATCAAAATCCATTTTAACAGTTTCTTCTGCAGAGTAACGTCTTAAGTCTTCATGAGGTCCACCTTGTACTATACCAAATAAAGATTGATTAGGATTCTTATGTACTGCTTTACCACGAGCAGCCCAACGAAGAGTTCTTTCAACACTATTTTTTAAATAATCATAATCCGCACTAGCTGGAGGACATTCATCAAAACTCATCGCAATGTCACTATCTAGTTTATTTTGTATTTCAATAGATTTTTCTGGAGTAAGAAGTAACTTAGTACCATCAATATGACTCTTAAAATGAACTCCTTCTTCAGTAATATCTTTTTTATTATGAGCTAAACTAAATACTTGAAAACCACCACTATCTGTAAGTATTGGTCCATCATAATTCATAAATTTATGTAGTCCACCCGCTTCATTTACTATATCTTCACCAGGTCTTAACCATAAATGATATGTATTAGCAAGTATTATTCCACTACCACACTCTTTAACTTGATCAGTAGTTAATCCTTTAACTGCAGCACGAGTACCTACTGGCATAAACATAGGTGTTTCTACAGTACCATAGTTAGTTTCTAAAGTACCAAGTCTTGCTTTACAACCTTTATCTACTTTAATTAAATTATATTTTACTTTCATAACTTCACCTACTTAATAAACATAGCATCTCCAAATGAGAAGAATCTATATTTTTCATTTACTGCTATTTTATATGCATTAAGTATATTATCTCTTCCTGCTAAAGCACTTACTAACATAACTAGAGTTGATTTAGGTAAATGGAAATTAGTTATTAAACAATCAATTCCCTTGAATTCATAACCAGGATATATAAATATACTAGTCCATCCAGAACACTCCTTAAATTCACCATATAGCCCCATAATAGTCTCTAAAGTTCTAGTACTAGTAGTACCTACAGCTATTATTCTACGTCCTTCTTTTTTAGCAAGATTAAGTTTATCTGCAACATCTTTACGCATAGTATAAAATTCACTATGCATTTCATGTTCTTCTATGTTTTCTACACTAACAGGTCTAAAAGTACCAAGTCCAACATGAAGAGTAATATAACAGATATTTACTCCCTTAGCTTCTATTTCACTTAATAATTCTTTAGTAAAATGAAGTCCTGCAGTTGGTGCTGCAGCACTACCTACTTCTTTAGCATATACTGTTTGGTATCTTGATTGATCTTCTAGTTTTTCATGTATATATGGAGGAAGTGGCATAGTACCTAATTCTTCTAATATTTCTAAAAGTATTCCATCGTAAATAAGCTCAAAATGTCTAATTCCTTCATCTAATTCTTTAATACATCTAGCTTTTAATCTACCATCACCAAAAGATACAATAGTACCTACTTTAATACGTCTAGCTGGTTTAACTAAACACTCCCAGTTATCATCTTGTATATCTTTTAATAAAAGAATTTCTATAACTGCTCCTGTATCTTCTTTAACCCCAATTAGTCTTGCAGGTAATACTTTAGTATCATTTAACACTAATGTATCCCCTGGTACTAAATAATCTAATATATCTCTAAAATGTTTATGTTCCACATTACCTGTTTCTTTATCAAGTACTAATAATCTAGATTGATCTCTTACTTTTAATGGTACTTGAGCAATTAATTCTTCTGGTAATTCATAATCAAAATCATTTGTAGTCATAAACACACCCCTTTCATTAAAAAAGCACTTCCAAAAGTGCCTTTATTATACAACAATTTCTAATTTAAATCTAGACTAGTCTGTGTATTTTTATCGTTTTTTTCTATTCCTAGTACTTCATATGCTTTTTCAGTAACAATTCTACCACGACTAGTTCTTTTCATTAAACCAAGTTGAAGTAAATATGGTTCATACACATCTTCTATAGTAGTAACTTCTTCTCCAATAGTAGAACTAATAGCATCAATTCCTACTGGTCCACCATTAAATTTATTAATAATTGCAAGTAATAATTCTCTATCTGTATTGTCTAGTCCAATCTTATCAACTTTTAATCTATCAAGAGCTTTATTAGCAATATCCAAATTAATTACACCACTACCATCTACTAAAGCAAAATCTCTAACTCTTTTAAATAATCTATTTGCTATTCTTGGAGTACCTCTACTTCTTTTAGCTAACTCAATAGCTGCATCTTCTTCTATTTCTACATCTAATACTCTTGCAGTTCTTTTAACTATCTCAGTTAATTCTTCTACTGTATAATATTCAAGTTTATTAATAATACCAAATCTGTCTCTTAATGGAGATGATAAATCTCCTGCACGAGTTGTTGCACCTACTAAAGTAAATGGAGGTAAATTAATCTTTATGTTACGACTATTACCTTCACTTCCTACTATTATATCTAAAGAAAAATCTTCCATAGCTGGATATAATATTTCTTCAATATATCTAGGCATTCTATGTATTTCATCAATGAATAAAACATCTCCCGGTTCAAGAGTAGAAAGTATCGCAGCTAAGTCTCCTGCTTTTTCTATACTAGGACCACTTGCAGTCTTTATATTACTGCCTAATTCATGAGCTATAATAAAAGCTAAAGTTGTTTTACCAAGTCCTGGAGGACCATATAATAAAACATGATCTAATGCTTCATCTCTCATCTTAGCAGCTTTAACAAATACTCTTATATTTTCTTTAACATCAGTTTGTCCAATATATTCATCTAATGTCTCAGGTCTAATAGTATTATCTAATGTATCATCATCTACTACATCATAATTTTTAATAATACTTTCTTCCATATAACCCTCCTATTTTAATAATAATTTTAATGCTTCTTTTACTTGATCTTCAATTGATAAAGTATTATCAATCTTAACAATAACTGGATTAATTTCTTTATCCTTATATCCTAATCCAAGTAATACTTCTCTTAATTCACTTTCAGTTTCTGTAACAACACCAGTAGCTACAACACCAAGTTTTCCTTTTAAATCAAGAATAATCTGTTTAGCAAGTTTATCTCCAATCTTAGGAAATTTCTTAATATAAAGTATATTTTCTCTTTCAATAGCATCTTTAATTCCATCAATTGAACCTACAGCTAGTATAGGAAGAGCCATCTTACAACCAAGTCCTTTAACACTAATAAGTTTTAAGAATAAATCTTTTTCTTCAATACTCTTAAATCCATATAAATTATTACTATCTTCAGTAATTTGTTGATAGATATATACTTTACTTTCTTTATCTAATTCAAAAGAATATGGATTAGATACATATACTAAATAACCTATTCCATTATTTTCAATTACTATACTATTACCCTTAATATCTGTAATAATTCCCTTTATATAATCAAACATCTAATCACCTATTTCTTATCTACTTTTAATTTATCAATTAACTCTTCACTATCAGTCTCATCATCTACTTGTTCTAATAAATCTTCTGTTCTTTCAAATTGTTTATCTTTTCTCTTCATCTTCTCTTCTTGCATTAATACGTTATATGCAACTTTACCAACTAATGTCTTAGGAAGTTCATCCCTAAATTCATATTCATATGGCCAAGAAAATCTAGCAAGATTCTTTTCTACTAAACCTTTAATAGAATCAAGTATAGCTTCTTTATCTTTAGCATCTCTTTTTAACACAATAAATGCTTTAGCCACAGTTACTTTATATGGATGAGGTATACCTATAACACAACTCATCTTAACACTAGGATGAGAATCAATAACATTCTCAATCATACCTGGATATACACAGTAACCTGAAGTTATAATCATACGTTTTAATCTACCCTTAAAGTAAACAAATCCATCTTTATCCATAATTCCAGAGTCACCCGTATGTAACCAAATACGTCCATCTCTATGTTTCTTTAAAGTAGCTTTAGTTTCTTTCTTATTATTAATGTATCCTGCCATTACAGTAGGACCAGTAATAACAATCTCTCCTTCAGTACCATAAGGTACTTCTTTTTCTTTACCTTCTTCTACTATTTTATAATATGTATCTGGATAAGGTATTCCAATACTACCAGGTCTATAATTATTAAGTGGAGTAAAACAACTAGCAGCACAACACTCAGTTAATCCATAACCTTCTCTTATAGTAGTAGGAGAATGGTGTTTCTTTAACCATTCATCAAATTTCTTTTTTAACTCTATTGATAAAGAATCTCCTCCAGAAATAACACATGTTAAATAATCTAATCTCATGAATCTAAAATTCTTATTATTACAAATAGCTTCAAATAATGTAGGAACTCCTACTAATACGTTAGGTTCATATTTTTTAACTATCTTATCAAATGTCTTCGCATTAAATTGTGGAAGTAATATACTTGTACCTCCAAAATATTGAACACAATGAATACATACACTTAAACCAAATCCATGGAATATTGGCATAATAGCAAGTACTTTATCTTTATCATGAAGACATGCTACATGTTCAAAATTCTGCATAGCAGAAGCATTAAGATTTAAATTAGTAAGTTTAACTCCCTTAGGAGTACCTGTAGTACCACCAGAATAAAGGATAGCCGCTACATCTTTACCTTTAAAATTATCATCCATTTCTTTTAGATAATCTCTACCTAATCTAAGAAAACTACCCCAACTAATCTTCATACTATTAAGTTCATTATAATCTTCATTTAAATAATTAATTGGATTTAATTTAGTCAATGTCTTAGTAACATTAGTAGCTGCATATAATGATTTCATCACTGGAGGCATAGACTCTCCTACACCAACACTAATTACTTTCTTAACCTTAGTACTTTTAATAATCTTTTCTACTTTAGGTATAGTAAAATCAATAGTAATTAAATAACTACTTTTACTAATATTTAAATAATGTTTAATTTCATTTTCAGCACTTAATGGATGTATCATAGAAGCAATTGCCCCTATCTTATTACATGCATAAAAAGATATTATAGCTTCAGGAGTATTAGGCATACATATACTAACTACATCTTTATATTTAACACCTAATGCTTTTAAACTTCTAGCTACTTCATCTATTTGTTTTAAAAATTCATGATAAGTCTTTTTATTACCATAGTAATTATAACTAATATTATTTAAATGCTTACTAGCAGTATATTCTATTAATTTGTATGCAGAAAAATCTGGATACTCTAAATGTTGTTTCTCATCACCATAATACTTTAACCAAGGAGCTCTTATGCTTCTACTCATAACTATCACCTAATACCATTTTATCATTTATTAACATAAAAATCTATATATTAAACTTATGGTCAAAAAAATTTACCATAAGCTAATTATTTATCTATTATACTTTTTATAAAATTTTCTAAATTACTTTTTAGAAAACCTTTTTCTTGTAAAACTATTGAAAATACTTTTTTACCAAGATAATTAATAGATGTTCCAATATGATAAACTAAATTCCTATCCAAAATAACAAACCTATCATGAAATTTATTATTTTTAAAAACTCTTAATTTATTATTATATTGTTTATTAAATTTATTAATTTGTTTTTCAGTTAAATCCGATTTATTACTAGTAATCAATATAATTTTAGAATTAATATCCTTTATTAATTCTAAAACATCTAAACTAGCATAAGGATCCATTATTATTAATTCATTTTTTGCTTCCTTCAATATGCTATGTAAATAATAATATGCATCATATACTGTACCAGATAAGAATAATCTTTCTTTTCTATTAAACTGTTCAAATAATTTGTTAATTTTTTCATCATGTTCAATTATCTTATTATTAATATTATCTAGTGTTTGATAAATATCACTATTACTAGATAAATAATGTCTCATGGCCACAAAATTTCTCATAATTCTAACACTTATATCAGCAGCCACCTCAGTGTGAATAACAGAAGCAAGCATAGCAACGCCTTGCTCTGTAAAGACATGAGGCATATACTTTAGATTTTGACCTCTTTTTACATTCAAGGTTCCAATTTGGAACCTTGAACATTCCATAGGAGTTAATTGAAAATAAAAATCTTCAGGAAATCTTTCTACATTTCTCTTAACAGCTTTATTAATATCTTTTGTACCATTCTTGCATTCATAAAACTCTGCCAAATCGCTATCAAACATAACCTGTATTCCCCTAATTTCATAAATTTTATTTTGTATATTTTCATCACTTATTAAGAATTCTTTCATATATTCAACCTCCCATTAAATTCTATAACATAAATATTTTTCTAAATCTTTCATGTCATATGTGCACCCCCATAATACATATATAACATACATTTGTTCGTATGTCAAATATTAAAAAAAGAAGAATTAATCTTCTTTTAAATTATAATATACATCTTGTACATCATCTAAATCTTCTAATGTATCAACAAGATTCATTACCTTTTCAGCTGCTTCTCCTTCTAAAGAAACTTCCATATTAGGAACATAAGTCAATTCACATTGTAGGAATTCAGCTACTCCATTAGATTCTAATGCATCTCTAACACTAGTAAAGCTGTTTTGATTAGTTGTTATTACATAAGTATCTTCAACTTTTTCAAAATCATCTGCTCCTGCGTCTAATGCTACCATCATCATAGTATCTTCATCATATTCACTAGGTATTACAATACTACCTTTTCTTTCAAACATATAACTAACTGAACCATCAGTTCCTAAGTTACCACCAGCTTTAGTAAAACTACTTCTTACCATTGAAGCTGTTCTATTTCTATTATCAGTTAAGCAATCAACCATGAATGCTACACCATTTGGTCCATATCCTTCATATCTTACTGATTCAAAGTTAGCACCATCAGCACCACCTGTTGCTTTTTCAATTGCTTTTTGAATATTATCTTTTGGCATGTTTTGAGCTTTAGCTTTATCAACTGCCAATCTTAATGCTGCATTTTGAGAAGGATCAGGACTTCCTCCCTTTGCTGCCACCATAATTTCTTTTGCTAATTTTTGAAATACTTTACCACGAGCTTGATCTAATAATCCTTTTTTTCTATGAATTGTAGCCCATTTAGAATGTCCACTCATCTTATTACCTCCTCTTTCCATAGATATTATACAACAATAATTAAAAAAAAGAAAATACAAATTATTTTCTTTTTATAAATACTAATTGATTATCCTTCTCAGCATCTAATCTCTTAGAATAATATTTTTTATTTAATAATATTTCTTTATATAAATCTTTTACTTTTTTATCTTTAACTTTACTCTTCTCTACTTGTTTTAAATAAGTATCTCCTTGTTTCATATCACCTAAGTAATAACAATCTCTAGCATATAGTAATTTAACATAATTAGTATCTTCTTCACTAAATCCTAACTTACCACAAGCATCAATTAATGAAATTTCACCTTCTTGAGTTAAACCAATTAAATCATTTAAAAGAGTTTCATCTAAAGTAACATTTTTATTATCAGCATTAAATTCCTCTGCTTTAACTTCAACTCTTGGCTTTAAATTATCTCTATCATCAGGATGTTCTATTTCATAAATTAAATCACTATAATCAAGATTACCACCAGATTCTTTACTTAAAATATTAGCTATTTTTAAATAATCTAAAGCTTCATTTCTTCTATGCATACGTAGTAAAGTCAAACCATACATACCATAAGTAAAATCTCTAGGTCTTCCTAATTTTAATAATAATTCATATTGTTTAGCAGCTTCTTCATATTTACCTTTATAATATAAACTTTTTGCTTCTTTAATAACATCTAATTTATCTACATGTTCTTTTATAAAAGGATGATATCTTAAAACTATTCTTCTTTCAGGTTCTTGTCCTATACTAAATGCAGCTATATCGTTATATTTAGATGCAATTTTTTGAACTAAATCTCTTTTTTCTTTTGGCATAGGTTCTAATAAGAATGCACTTCTACCAGAATGTAACTCTTCTATTTTAGACATAAGAGATTGTTTTTCTGTTTCACTTAAACTAACAATTCCTGATTTTTTAACTTCATATTTTTTTCTCATTTCACTAACTGCATCAATTAATGGTTGAATATTTGATTTCTTATTATCAATTAAACTAATCAATTTCTTTAACATAAGATGTAAATAACTATCTTTTTCTATATTATGATCTTCAATATGTTGTTCTAAAAAATGAAGTGCTTGCTCATAATTATAATTATCAATAGCATCAAAAGTATCATATCCTTCACCTTTTACTTCAGGTATTTCATCAGTATTCTTTATTGATAAATATTGATTAACTAACTTTAATAAATATTGATCAGTTGTAGATAAGAATCTATGTTTATCTTCTTCTTCTAATAAATTTTTTAATTCTTCAAATTCATCTTGTTTTAAAAGTAAATAACTATTTTTATGTAAAAGCCTACTCTTAAATAACCATTTTAATATAAATTCTTTTTCTACTTTATTTTCAAAACTCATTTCATCTGCAGGTACATTCCCAAATCTTGCATCAAGCATACCATTAACTCTAAAATATGATTTTGCATATACATTTTTTCTAAAATTATTCAATTCTTTAGACTCGTCATCTTTTTCTTCTAATAAAATATCATCTATTTTTATATTATCAAAACTATCTTTAAATTCGTTAGGTAAATCATATAAATTACCTAGTAAATATAAATAATAATTAGCATCAGCTTCATGACCATTCTTTTTCATATAATCACTAACAACACTAAAATGCTTAAATATATATTGTTCTTTAGCTTTTAATAAATTACGATAAAATAATTGATAATTAGCATTAAAATTATTACGATCAATTGAATATGCACAAATAAATATTTCATTAGCAGTTTTATAATCTTTATTTGCTAATAATTCTCTTCCATAATAAACTAAATCATCAACGCTACCTACTGTATATTCTTCATTATCAACAGTAGTAAGAATACCAGTTTCTAAAAAGTTTTCAATAAGTGAATCTGGTACACCACAATCAACTAAACCACTATAACTGATTCTTCTTTGTGTTCTTAAAATACTAAATACTCTACTTAAATCCATATGTACACCTACCCTCTATCATTATATATAATTGGATAATTATTTCCAATTTCTTTTAAATACTTAACTTTTAATTTACCCATATTATTTTCATCTACAATTTTTCTTGTATTTTCAATAAAACTAAATGGCCAATCTAAATCTTCATTATACTGATCAAATAATTCCAAATTATTATGACTGTCACATAAAACAATCATAAAATCTTTATTATGTCTTACAGCAGATTTTACTATAATTGAACTAGCACCACATGGTAATAATCCAATCAAAAGATCTGCACTACTAACATTATTCATCGAAGAAAACCTTCTTTTAATTAATTTCATATTAGAAAGTTTATCTTTAATATATAATCTCGGATCATAAACTGTAATAGTACCTAATTCTTGCATAGAAGCTATTCTTTTAGCAAGACGAGGTATATTACCACCACCTATTTCAATAACACTTTTATTCTTTATATCAAATGTTTCATTAACAAATTTACTAAACGCTTTATAGGGATTTAATGAATCTGGTAATATACCCAATTCATCATATAGTTGAAGAGTAATATAATTATGCATACCACATTCAAAATATTCATTATCAAGCGCTTTTAAAACTTGCCATTTTTCCATGGAATTAAAAGCTTCTTCATTATCTCTTAAATAGTCAATAATCATTCCTATTCTTTCAACTTTTTTATTAACCTTATCCCCTGCAAGTATCATCATTAAGTCTCCTTTTATGAAAATTATTATAAAAGAAAAACCTTTAAAAGTAAAGGTTTTAATCTTTATAATCAAAATAGAAATCTAGTATTCTAACTTGGTCTCCTTCTTCAGCACCTAGTTCTCTTAATTTATCATCTATTCCCATTCTTCTAAGTTTTTTAGCAAATCTATAAATAGCTTCTTCACTAGAAAACTTAGTCATTTTAAATATACGTTCAATTTCCTTACCACTTATTACCCATACATCATCTTCTTTAGTAATAGTAAATGGTTCTTCTTTCTTGAATTTATATAATACATGACTCTCAATTTGACTATCATCATATAATGGATTATTAGGTAATTCTTCTAACATATTAGCAAGTTCATCTACTACCAATTGTAATCCTTGATTCATAGCTGCACTTACTTCAAATATTTTTAAATGACATTTCTTTTTAAACTCTTCTAAGTTTTCTTTAGCTCCATCTAAATCCATTTTATTAGCTACAACAATCATTGGTTTTTTAATTAATTTTTCATTGAAAGCTTCAAGCTCTTTATTAATCATAATAAAGTCTTCATAAGGGTCTCTTCCTTCAGAACCAGCCATATCCACTACATGAGCTATAACTTTAGTTCTTTCAATATGTCTTAAGAATTTATCTCCAAGTCCTTCACCATTAGAAGCACCTTCTATTAATCCAGGTAAATCTGCCATTACGAAACTTCTTCCATCACTACTTCTAACTACCCCTAGATTAGGATTTAATGTAGTAAAGTGATATGCAGCTATTTTAGGTTTAGACTTCGAAACACAACTTATTATAGTACTTTTACCTACACTAGGTAATCCAACAAGTCCTACATCAGCTAACATTTTAACTTCTACTTTTAAGGTCTTGTGTTCTCCTTCTTCTCCATTTTCAGAGAAGTTTGGAGCTGTATTAGTTTGAGTCTTAAATGCAGTGTTACCACGTCCACCACGTCCACCTTTAGCAATAATTTCTTCTTGATCTTTATGAGATAAATCTGCAATTATAAATCCTGTATCTAAATCAGTAACTACTGTTCCTAGTGGTACCTTCACTACTAAAGCATCTGCACCTTTACCATGTTGATTCTTACCTCTACCATTTTCCCCATTTGGAGCTTTTAATGTTTTTTGATATCTTAAATCAAGTAATGTAGTAAGCCCTTCATCTACTTTAAAAATGATATCTCCACCATGGCCGCCATTACCTCCGTAAGGTCCACCCATTTCTACGAACTTCTCACGGCGAAAAGCAGTGCAACCATCTCCACCTTTTCCAGCTTCTACTTTAATTTCTACCTCATCGACAAACATGGTCACACCTCCTTTTTTAAACTGTTTGAACTACTGCTTGTTGTTGAACATTATTTCTTATTCTATCTAATATATTTCTATTAGTTAAAATTCTGTGATTTCCACTAACTGTTACTCTAGAATTATTTAATTTCTCACAAATACTTCTATTAAACTCAGATTTACTTTCAAATCTATTAGCTCTAAAATCATAAAAAGCAGCTCTTATTCCACTAAACATACCATCTAATTGTCTTTCTGTTTCAGCCATCTTTTTATAATCTTCTGAATATTCTTTAAATACATCTGCTCTAGCATCAAAATGTCTACTCATAGTTCCTTTTCTTTGTTCAAATGCTAATTTAGGAACCATTATTTTCTTTTGTTTACCAACTATTTTTACTTTTGCTTTTTTAAGTTTATTAACTTTTTCAGTTCTCTTTTGAATCTTTTTATCAACTATCTTCTTACGTAATCTAGAAGTTAATTGTCCTTTTAATTCTTTTAATTCCTTTAAATCTTTTTCTAATTGAATTATCTTTTCAGTTTTCTTATTATATGATTTATCTAATCCTTCAATAAACTTATTATTGTTATATTCTGCATCTATATCTTTTAATTTTTCTATCTCTTTTTCTAATTCTTTTACTTTGATATCATAATGGGTACTTAATAATTTAGATTTCTCACCCTTACTAGCATACTTAGATTTTTTAGCATCTACAGCTTTAACTCTATCATTAACTAATGAACTATATGCTGAAACATGTGGATTATTAAAGATCATAGTATCATTACCAGAATACTTACTTTGTAATCTCTTATTTAATTCAGCATTCTTAATTTTTCCAATAGCCTCATTAATTTGATCAATATTATCAATATTACTTACATTCTTAGAAATAACTTCCTCTACTATAGCATAATATCTATTACGTACATTCTCATCTAAAGTAGAATATCCACCATCTAATATACCTATAATAGTAGATAATTCTTCTAATTTAATACCTATATTTTTATTTGAAATACCAGTAGTTTTCTTATCAACATCATTTCTTAATATATAGTTATCATTAGGAATACCATTGATAGTATTTACTACTGTCTCTCTTTTACTTTCATCTTCATATAACTTATTAGCATTAGAACATAATATATTTAAATAACCATTATATTCTTCAGCTGTCACATCCATAGAAGACATTTTACTTGCTAAACTAGTAAATCCATCTAAATTCATTTGAACATCTAGTTTTTCATATTTTTTACTTAAATCATATGATAATTCATAATTACTAACATTATCAAGTTTTATAACTTCAGAATAATCCCCTATACTAGCAAATAATTTATCAACTAATTCTAAAGAATCTTCTTTAACTCTTCTATATTCATCTAAATCACTTATATTTAATGAATCTAAGACACTAATAGCTTCAGTAACTAAACTAACTTTTTTTACTGATTCTTCCCCTAAAGAATTAATTTCACTAACTAAATCATTAAATTTATCTAATTGATCACTATCTAACTGATAATACTTTAATGTAGGATTAACATTTTCAATACCAGGTACTGCCTCTAAATCTTCTTCTACATTAAAACTTAAAAGTTCAGCCATTTCTTTTCTAATTTGGTATCTTCTAGTCTCTGCATTAGGTATTTGAGCAACTAAACTTCTATATTGATCATACTCTTCTTGAGTAAGATTATAAAAACTAATATCTACACTCTCTATACCAGCAAAATCATTCTTCATATATTCAGCATTTGTATCTAGTTTTAATAGCTTAGCTATTTCATATCTAATAGTAACTAATTCTAAATATTTAATTTCTTTTTCTAAACTATCAATAACTCGTGTATCTATACTAGGATTTGCAGATAGTTCACTTAAAAGATTTCTCTTTTTGTCTAATAATAATTCAATGACATCTATATTAAACATATACTCCTCCTATTGATTCATTAATAAGTCTAATTCTTCTTCTGCCTTTTCTTCTACCCTTTTTAATTCTTCTTCATTAGTAATTGCTTCAAATCTATATTCGTCTCCAGAAATCTGATGAACTATAGAAACATATGTAACTATATTGTCCCCTTCTTCTTCATTTTTAGTATATAAAACGTATTCATGATTATATTCTTCCAATTGAAAGAAATCTAATACTTCTACTTCTTCCAACTCCCCTGATTCATTATAAACCTTTATTCTATTACTCATAATCACACCTCTATTTTAATTATACAAAATATTTTTATAAATTAAAAGCAAAAGAGCCTAATGGCTCTTTAAATCTATTATTCTGCTATTGGATATACAGAAGCTTGTGTTTTATCTCTTCCTAAACGTTCAAATTTAACGATTCCATCAACTGTTGTATAAATAGAATCATCATTTCCACGTCTTGTATTAGTACCAGGGAATACCTTAGTACCTCTTTGACGATATATAATTGAACCAGCTGTTACGAATTCTCCATCAGCTGCTTTAGCTCCAAGTCTACGTCCTGCAGAATCACGACCATTAGATGTTGATCCTTGCCCTTTGTGGTGAGCAAATAATTGAATATCTAATTTTAAAAACTTCATAATTCTCCTCCTTACATAACCTTAATATTTGTTGGATACTTTTCTTCCAACTCTTTTAAAAGACTAACCATATTATGAATTAATGTATTAGTATTACTTCCATTTATATTAGAAATAATTACACCATCTTCATTAACTTCATAACTAAGACTATCCTTATCTAGTGCAATACAACCATTTATTGTTGTAGTAACTATACTACTTACTGCACTACATACTATATCTTTACCATAATCAGCATACATAGCATGACCAATTATAGCTACTTTTTTATATAAATCTTTTTCTTTTACAACTTCTACTTTAATCATAATTAACCATTAATTTTAGTAATTTTAATTTTAGTATAAGGTTGTCTATGTCCTTGAGTCACACGGTTAGATCTATCTTTACTCTTATATTTGAAGATTTTAATCTTCTTAGCTTTACCATTCTTAAGAACTTCTCCTTGAACAGTAACACCAGTTAAGTAAGGATTTCCAACTTTAGAGTCAAGCATTAATACTTGGTCAAAACTTACTACATCTCCAGCTTCACAGTTTAATTTTTCTACGAAAATTTCACTACCTTCAGTAACATAGTATTGTTTTCCACCAACTTTAACAACTGCTTTCATATAATACCTCCTTTTTTTAACTTAAGACTCGCTCTTAAGGTACACAAAAGTGTTTTTACCTTCTCAATGCGGTTTGAGCATGAGGCGTCAAACATATAGATTATAACATTTATATACTTATATGTCAACAAATTCTATTAATCTATTTTATATGTTTTACTCTTTAAAATAGACTTAATACTTTCAATTTCATCATTACTCAAAATACCATCTTTAAGTATAGCTTTAAATAAATCATTTATATCGAAATTTTTAGAAGTAATATTTCTAGCTACTCTGTTTTTAGAAATGATTACTCCATTGAAATTTAACGAATTTCTAGTAATAGAATTTTCTCCTACAATTCTAGCCAAATCAGTATCATAATCTATTCCTAAACCATCATAATACTTTGAAACATCTTCTATATATAAATATAATTTATCATCTGAAACAAAGAATTTATCATCTCTTAAATATTTAAGTAATTCACTCTTACTTTCAGGTTTTAATCCCATATTCTTCAATACATAAATTCTATCCCAATTCTTTTCATTTAATAAAGAAATATCTTCTATTAATAAATCTTCATAACCTAATTCTATTATTTTATCAATTTTATTACATAGATAATTACTATTTAAAAACGTATATTTCTTATCAGCCTTTAAACTACCAATAAGTCCATAACTATCTAATACCTCTAAATTTTCTTCTAAATTAATATTATCAATTAAGGCCTCTGGATTTTTACTAAATACTGTAAAATCAAAATTATAATTATTTATAGTTTCTATATTTTTATCTAATACTTTTCTTAATACACTATTACTATCAAATATTTCTGAATAATTTAAAAATGCTTTAGTACTTAAAATACCTCTTGTTTTTAATTCTTTAAAATACATAACATTTTCTAAATTACTATTCTCTATAATTTTAATAACAATTTCTTTATTACCAACAATAGCATTAAGTATTTTAAGCATTTTATCTAAATCTTCACATGTATTTTTACTTACTTTAATTAAATCAACTTCATCTTTCTTAATACCATTACTCTTTAATGTAGATAAATAATTAACTAAAGAGTTTTTAGATAAACTTTCATATTCAACATCTATTTCTTCATATTTAATTCTATTATGTTGATATACAAGTCTTAAAAATTCTCTTTTTATATTTTCATCATCTATATCACGAATAATATTAGCATAGTTAGTAATTTCTTCTTTTTGAAAAGCAGCATCCATTTCTCTTAAGAATTTTTTATATGTAGAAATCTTACTTCTATATACAGCTTCTCTTTTTTTCCATTCATCACTTTGTATTCTACTGCATTCAATGATTTTTTCACATAAAGAAAGAATATTTTTAATATTTTGACTATTTAATAATTCTTTACTAATAACACCTTTTTTTCTCTTAACTTCCGCTAAATCTTTAAGTACACTAATTGATTCAGTAGCATTACTACAAGCAAATCTGTCTTTTTTATAATACTCTATTAATCCTGATGCATCCCAACCATATTTTCCATTATTCATAAGTACTTTTTCAATATGATGATATGCATCTTCAGCATCTTCTATATTAGTAGAATGTTCAAAAACTCTTTTTATTTCATTTGCAGCACGTTTTTTATTAGTATCATTAAATATATCAACTAAAATCTTTGATCTACCTGCATTAATAAAGCCTAAAAAGAAATGACTCATATCAGATATTTCATCTGCATTTAATTCTTCATATATAAATCTAGCTTTATATATATTATTATAGAAATCATTAAAATCCTCTCTAACCTCAAATACTGAATATAATAAAGCAATAACTAACTCAATATATGGTATTTTAATTATTTCATTAATATTTTTAAGTTTATAATTCTTAACAAAATCAGCATAAAACTTATATTCCTTAGGAGGATTTTCTATTGTCTTATTTAATGAATCTATTCTTCTATTAACTTCATCATATAATTCTTGCTTAGTCATTATTTGCATCCCCCTTCTTCATTTACTTTACTACTAGATAATATAGCAAATAATTTTTCTTCTAATTGGTTATTCTTTAATATAAAGTCTTGATCTTTAATCTTTTCTTTTAATTCTTTTTCCATTGATTTAAACTCTGTATATCTATTTATTAGAGTGAAACGATATTCATTATTATTTTGAGTTTTCTTCATAAACATTGATACTATACCATAACAATCCTTAGATAATCTTTGGAACACTACACGTATTTGATGCCCTTTAACTTCAATAGCACCATTTAAACTTTTATTATTAGTAAATCTACGGATATTCTTAAAAGTACCATTTTTTATAGATTCAAACAATTCTAAGAACCCCGCATATTCTTCTTGAGGAATACTTTTTAACTCATCAAAAATACGAAACTCTTCAGTACCTTTAATTGGTAAAAATATAAGAGTATTTTGTTTATTATTATCTATTTCATCTTCTTCATATAATAATATTTCTCTTAAAGTATCTCTCTTATTAGTTAAAGATAATAACTCTTCTTTATATTCTTCTAAATCATCTTTATCCATAACAGAATCGCTAATAATAATTTCTCTTATATCTTTAATATCATGTGTAATCTCAGCCATAATACGTAGAACTATTCTCTCATAATGATAATTACTACGAGATGGAAGAACATCTTCTATAGATTCTTTATCATATACTTTTAAATCAATGAAATCTGATAAATAGAATTCTACTTCTTTATTAAAATCATCATCACACTCTACTACATCAATATTATTCTCTGAAATAACATCTTCAAATGTATCTCTCTTAACAATTTTCGTAGATTCAATAGCACTTCTTAGTTTTTTAATTTCTTCCCTTTTCTTATCTGCAGATATTCTTTTTGCATCCAAAAAACTAAGTATTTCATCAACACTCATATCTTCCATATTATTAAAATCAATACTCATATATTTTCCCCCTTTAAATAATGCTCTATATTATATCATAAAACCCTTATTTTTTCAATAAAAAAAGCATAAATTAATATTTATGCTTCTACTTCTCTTACTCTTTCATCAAGTATTGAATATAAATAACAATAAGTCTTTTTACCAGTTTTATTTTCAATATATTTTCTATATCCATTAAGTTGCTTATCATAAGCTTCATCATCAATACCCTTTAATTTATAATCAACAATAATCATTTTATCAGTATCTTCAAGTAATAAATCTATAATTCCATGAGATAAAGTATTATCTTCTTCATATAAAAATTCATATTCTTTATACATATTAAGATTTAACTTATCTTTCATAAAATCACTATTAATAAAATTAATTATCTTATTCTTAACATAATCATCAATATTATATAAATCTAAATTATAATTATTAAAATCAATTAATTCTAAAATAGAATGAACCAAAGTACCAAAATCCATTATTTTTCTTTCATCTTCACTAATAATATGTAACTTATCTTTAGAATAATGAACCTCTTCAATTTTCTCAGATACTATATTTATCTCATTTACAATATCTAACTCTTCACTAGAATCTAGTGTATTAGGATTTGTATTTATATTTTGATACTCTCTAGATCCTACAATATCAACTTCTTTTACATAACCCAATAAATTAGAATAAATACTCTTTATGATACTTAAAAATGAGTTATATTTTTCTTTTCTATAACTAGGAACTTCAACTGTTTCTAATTCTTCTTCTATATTAGGAATTACTATAATCATTTTTTCTCTAGCTCTAGTTAAAGCTACATATAAAAGTCTAATTCTTTCACTTATTTCTTCACGTCTTGTTTTTTTCTTAATTAATGTTTTTAATATAGTATCTTTATAGTATTCATCTACTTTAGGAACTACTATTCCATACTCATTATCAAATACTATTTTTTCTTTTAATTCTGATAAATTAAACCTACTATAGAATCCTCCAAAATAACATATAGGAAATTCCAATCCCTTAGACTTATGAATAGTCATAATTCTAATACTATTAGAATCACTACTATTAGTATTAAATTTTAAATCATAATCATTTTCAAATATTTCATTTAAGTAATCTACAAAATCATATATAGTAATACCTTCATCTTCCATATTCTTAGCTAAATTATATAAGTATTCTGCACGTATTCTATATGATTTTATATTATTTATAGTAAGTAATTTTTCTTCATAATTAAATTCATCTAATACATATCTTAAATAACTACTTACATTCATTACATCCATAGAATCTATTAATTTTAAACACTTTTTATATAAGTCTGTTTCTTTATAACTATTATTTACATAAATAGAATAAATTTC
>CAMOXZ010000004.1 GCA_946629545.1 uncultured Caryophanales bacterium
ACTCTATCGCTAGAAGCAGATTTTGAGTCTGCCGCGTCTACCAATTCCGCCATGGGAGCAGCTATAAAGTATTATAGCATAATTATTCTTCATCAACTATCTCTTTTTCAGTATATTTTGAAGAGTATAAATCAGTATTTTCATCTTCAGAATCTACTTCTTCAGAAACAAACTCAGATATATCTGGTAAATCTTCTGTAGAAGATAATCCAAAGTAATCTAAGAATTCATTTGTAGTTTCATAAAGAATTGGTCTACCTGGTAATTCACTTCTACCACTTTCTTTAATAAATCCTTTAGCAACAAGTTTTCTAATTATATTAACAGAACCTACTCCTCTTATAGCATCTACTTGAACTCTAGTAATTGGTTCATTATAAGCTATTATTGCAAGTGTCTCTAAAGCTGCTTGTGAAAGTGTATTAGTTTCAGGATTTTCAATTAGTTTTTGATAATACTCTTTATGTTCAAACTTAGTAGTTAATTTAAATCTATTACCTAAAAAATCTATTCTAAGACCACGAGATTCATCTTCATAATCTTTCTTTAATTCCATAATTAAATTCTTAGCAGATTCCTCATCTATTTCTAAAACATCTTCTATTTGTTCTAAAGTTAAACCTTCTTCTCCAACAACAAATAAAAGTCCTTCTAATACTGCTTTATTCATTCTTATACACCTCACAAATTATATCATCAAAATTTTCTTCTTGTATAATTCTTATTTCCCTATTCTTAGCCATTTCAAGTATAGCTAAAAATGTAGCCACTACATATTCTTTAGTCATAATAGGAAACAATTCAAAGAAACTCATTCTATTCTTTTTCTTTAATAAATGTTTAATCTCACTTCTTCTAGAAGATACACTAATCTCATTAACAGTTACTTTTGTATTTAAAGGTTTATTATCTAATTTTCTTTGATAATACTTTTGAAAAGCACTAATTAAATCATCTAATGTAACATCAGCATGTATCTCATGTACCTCTTCTACATAATTATTAAAGTTTTCTGGTAACTTAGTAAATATATCTTTTCTTAATAATTCTTTTTCTTGAAGTACTTTAGTAATATCTTTATAAGCTTGATATTCTAATAATCTATTAACTAAATCAGTACGAGGATCAACTTCTTCTTCCTCATCTAATTTATTATTTGGAAGTAATAACTTAGATTTTATTTCTATTAATTCAGAAGCAAGTACTAAGTATTCACTAGATACTTCTAGATTCATTTTTTCTTGTTTTTCTAAGAATTCTACATATTGTTTAGTAATAGATTCTATTTCTATATTCATTATATCCATCTTAGATTCTTTAATTAAATGTAATAATAAATCTAATGGTCCTTCAAAATCATTAATTCTAAATTCCATTTCCATCTTATCACTTCCAGACTATTAGATTATATCATAAAACAAAAAAATAATAAAACACCTATTTTATGTTATAATGTTTTTAGGTGAATTTATGAAAAAATTTAATGAATTAGATGAAGGATTTATCTGTGAGAACTGTGGTCAAACCGTTACTCCTCTAGGATACACTTCTAGAGATCATTGTCCATATTGTTTATATTCAAAACATGTAGATATAAATCCTGGAGATAGAGAAAACACTTGTAAAGGTTTATTAAAACCAATAGAAATAGAAAAATTTAAAGATACTTATAAAATAGTATATAAATGTACTAAGTGTAATGAAATTCATAAAAACATAGTAGCTAAAGATGATGATATGAATGAAATTATAAAAATATCTAATATAAATTAAAAAACATCCAACGGATGTTTTTTATAATTCTACTTTTCCAAATCTAAGTATTGATTTGTAAATATCCTTTTTACTATTTACAGGATCATTTGAAAATACTGAATAATATATTAATTCTTTTTCATCACAATAAATAATCTTATATCCATATGAACCATAACCATCATCATCAGACATCTCTTTAGGAACTAATGTTTTTGCTTTAAAAGATTTTATTTCCTTCCCATTTTCATCATACACACTTAATAGCATTTCTTCATCAGTAGTGCCTTCTACTAATATATATAATTCACCATTATATACATAATAATCAGAGATGCTACAATTAACGTCTTCACCAAATTTTTCTTTAATTACTTCATATGTATATTTTATATTATTAACTATATTTAATTCTTTATCAAGAACTAAAAGTCCTGAATACCCACGAGTATTTGTATTACTACGAACAAAATATGATATGTATATTCTTTCATTAATTACTCTTATATCGTTATAATCAGTATCAATACCTCTAACCCCTATCAATTTATCCAAACTTAAAATTTTCTTTTCAACAAATTCTTTATCTAATACATATAAACTATTTGTACCTTTTGATACACGTTCAGAACCATCAATATAAGAAAGTATTTGTGAAGCAACTACATAACCATCATCATTTTTATCTAAAATTCTAAATATGCTTTCTTTAAAACTACTAGTATCAAACTTAGATATTTTCTTAGTTTCATAATTATACATATACAATTCACTCAAACCATATAATGTAACTACTTTATCTTCAACAGAAATTATAGAAGTAATATCCTCTTCAAATCTATGTTCATCATATAATGAACCATCTTTGTTTAGTATTAATAATCTATTATTTTCATAACCTGTAGTTGGAGAGTAAACACTAATAATAAAGAATAATTTACCTTCCTTCTCTATCATTTTTTCATTATAAGATATTAGATATTTATTTTCTTTTTTCTCTTTTTTAGATACTATATAATCATTTTCATCATGAATATAATCATATGACCATAATTTTTTAAATGTTTCATCATATTTAACAATTCTAATATCATTATCATATTCACCAGTAATGCCACCCTTAATATTATTATTAATATTAGAAATCATAATATATCCATCGCTGACTTTTTCTATACGTTGCGGATCCATTTTTGCCATGTCAAATTCATAAGTTGAAAAACCTTTTCCTTCTTTTAAAATACCATAAGAAGATTTAGATATTTTATCAAATATTAAACACAAAATTCCAATAATTATAATAACTATTGGAATAATAATTAAAAACATTTTCTTACCCATACTATCACCTTTCCTTTATTAATTTAGCATGTACTACATTTCTATTTTTATTATCATCTGTACAAGTAGATAAAGTAATAATTTTATCTTCTTTACTAATTTCTACACCATAATCATATTTACTTCTAGATTTTAGTGTATTAGCAAATCTTTCAAAGTCTTCATCTTTTTCAAAATTTGTTTGTAAATAATAAAGTTCTGGATCTATAGTGTAAACTGAGAATACTTCATATATATGTTTACCCTCTTCACTTAAAACAACTATATAGTGATTAGAAGTATTATACCAATCTTCACTAAATACATTAATCAAACTACCAAAAGCAGTTTTATTAGTTAGATTGTGTCCATAGAAGATAGTATTATCATCACTCATATCAGTTGAATTATGATAATCCATAAAAGTCCAACCACTCATCTTTAAATCACCATTAATATCATGATTTAAATAGAAACTATTATCAGTGCCTTTAACTATAGGATAATTAATATTAGTTCCATCAACAGTAAGCCATACTGCTATGTTTTCATTATCTTTTCTTAATTCACTAATAGATATGTCATTTATATTAAGTTTTCCATATCTTCTATATAAATTTAATTCAGTCTCATCTAATTCTGCCTTTTTTGTATCTACCTTTCTATCATTAATAACACTTGAAGATACATGTGCAACATCATTATTACCATCATAAAATATAATATACATATTAACACCAAATAAGAATGCGACTACTATAAATAAAAATGCTACTGCATCATTTTGTTTCCTAGCAAAATACTCTTTTTGTTTTCTAAATATAGATAGAGGAATAATCTTATGTAGCAATCCCGCCATAAAAGAAAAATAAAAGAAGAAGCCTTTTGAAAACACAACAAATATTTTGTATAAAAACTCTTCTATACTATTTATTATTTTCTTTATAGTTTTCATTATATTATTTCCTTATCATAAATAATATTTGTTTTGCTCTTCTTTACATCACGTTTATGTTCTACAACCAATACAATATTGCCCGTGATAAAAGATAAAGCCAATATGATGGCAAATATAATATAAACTGTATACATAAACTCACCTCTAATCTAAGTAAATTATACAACAAGTAACACAAAAAATGTAAATAATAAGTGTAAATTTTATATTGCTTTACGTAAATCAATCTTTAGGTTTACATATAAGAGTAAAGAAAAAAGCAAATAAAATAACTGCAACTATACCAGTAGCTGTTAAATCAAACATTCCCATAAATAAACCTATAACTCCATGTTCACTAGTATTAGAAAGTGCTCCATGTACTAAAGAATGTCCAAATGAAGTAATAGGAAGTTGTGCACCTCCACCTACTACTTTTATTATTGAATCATATATATGAAAGATATCTAAGAAAGCTCCAACAACCACAAACAATGAAGTAATATGTCCGGGTGTTAACTTAGTATTATCTAAAATCATTTGTCCAATTAAACATATTAATCCACAAAATAAAAAAGAATAAACTAATTTCATTAAACCACCTCCAAACTAATTGCATGACAAATAGAATTTATATTCTCTTTTTGGTATATTAGTAAAGGAGAAAATAATGCCCCTGTAGCTAGAAACAATACTCTCTTTAATTTTTTCTTTTTCATTAATTCATAAATATAAGAATAAACAACTAAAGCACTACATACAGGTCCACTTCCTCCAGCATGTATATCACTCTGTTTTTCTAAGTCGTATAACATAACTCCACAATCATTATAATTAGAAAGAATAATATCATATTCTTTATCTAAATAATCTTTAAGTATTTCCATTCCATACTTACCTAAATCACCTGTAAGAATTAAATCATAGTAACTAACATCTCTACCAGTATCTTTTAAATGTCTAAGTAATGTATCTATAGCACTAGGTGCCATAACTCTACCCATATCATTAGGATCATTTTCTTTATAATCAATTATTCTTCCTAATGTAGCACAATCTACTCTCACATTACTTTTTTTATTGCTAAGTAAACAACAAGCACTTCCAGTAGAAGTAAATGTAGAACTATTCTTACGAGGTGCTCCATATTCTGTAGGATATCTAAATTGTTTTTCACTAGTCATATTGTGAGATGATACTAAAGATATTCCTCTAGAAATAAAACCACCTTCTATAAAATTAGAAACTATAATCATACCTAGTACACTACTACTACAAGCACCATATATACCTATAAAATTTCCTATATCTACACTACCATAAGTAGAAGCAGTTATTTGATTTAATAAATCTCCTCCAACTACTAAATCAATAGAATCACTATTTATCTTACTTTTTCTTAATAATATATTTAAAGAATCTTTAACTAATCTTATTTCCCCCTTCTCAAATGACTTCTCTCCCATATATAAATCAGAATAGGATTTATCAAAGTACTCACCAAGTAATCCATCTTTTTCATAAGGACCAGTTACACAAGAAGTATTATTAAGATAAACATTATTATAATAAAATGTCATTATACTCCTCCTATCAAGTATCTTATTAATCCTAATATAAAAGCACTAACTACTCCATACACAATAACACTTCCAGCTAACTTAAACATATTAGAACCAATTCCATATATTAATCCTTCATTCTTAGCATCTAAACTACTACTCATAACTGAATGTGCAAAACCTGTTATTGGGATAATAAGTCCACATTTAAACTTAGTAACTAATTTGTCAAAAAAACCTAAAGAAGTAAATAAACAAGAAATAAATATAAATATAACTATCATATATATAGAACTATCAGTTCTAGATAATTTAAACCAATTCATTAAACACTCTATTATTAATTCCGCAAGAAACCCCATTACTCCTCCACATATAAATGAAACAAAAGAATTATAAATTCTATTTTCTTTAGCTTTATGTAAATCAGCTATTTCTTTATACCTATCCATATAATCACCTATATTTATTTTTTCCAAAAAAAAGAAAACTATAACCTAGTTTTCAATTTTTTAAGTATTTTATTTTCTTCTCTAGATACCTGTACTTGACTAATACCTAGAATCTTACTAGTTTCACTCTGAGTTAATCCCTCATAATATCTAGAATATATTAATCTTTTCTCCTTAAGAGATAACTCATCTAATTCATTATTTAAGTCAAGAATTTCAGCACTAGTATTATCATAACTACTAATTTCAATTTGACTATCGTCAATTGAAGTAACATCATCGAAAGATAATGCTTCATTAACTAAGTTCTCATCAATTTCTAAGTATAATGAAACTTCTAGATTAGTAGCTTCTCTACCTAGTTTTTGAGAAATTATTTCTTTAGTTTTAATTATTTTGTTTTTCAAATCTACTAAATTCTTACTTACTTTTAAACTACTATTTTCTCTTATATATTTATTGACCTCTCCTACGATATAGTAATAAGCAAAAGTAGAAAACTTAGTATCATAATTAGAATTATAATGTTTCAAAGCATCTATTAATCCAATCATAGATACTTGGTATAAATCTTCTCTATCATACTTCTTAGGATATTTACTTATAATACTATATATTAACCCATCATATTGTAAGAGTTCTTCCATTATCCTCCTTTCATAAACAATATAAAAGAAATAATAAAAAACTTCTACTCATTCGACAAAACAAGATAAAAAAAGAATTCGACATTTTATATAAAATTCTAGTTGGGATGACCATCTTTCATTCGTATAATATATTAGGAAATACAAAGTTGTTGAGTGCTTACCTCCGGAAAGGAGGTGGTGTTAATGACAAAGAAAGATTTTTTAATCTCATCTTTAATCATTATCATCTTCTTACTTATCCTACTACTTATGAAGTAATGATAATGTAAAAAAAAGGCACTCAAGCATAGCTTAAGTGCATAACCCAATTGAGGTGAGTACTCAACATGCAAAAACTGAGTATTCCCTTTTTCTTATGTATTAATATTAACACATTTTAATATCTTATGCAAATTATTTGTCTGTAGAACCAAATCCACCTAATCTTTCACCAGTAGCATTATCATTATCAACTACTAGAAATTTAGTAAATACTACTTGTCCAATAACATCACCTTTTTTAACTTCAATATCATGATCACTACAATTAAAATATGCAAAATAGAAATGACCATCGTTATCTGGATTACCATAATAATCACTATCAATTAATCCTACACTATTAGCAAGTATAAATCCTTTTTTAGGACCACTGCTTCTATTTAATAGTAAGAAACATTCATCAGGTTCACAATATGCTTTCAAACCTGTAGGAATTAATGTTGGTTTAATTCCAGGTGTGAATTTTGGTATTACTATATCCTCTGCTGCTTCTACATCATATCCTGCAGCAAACTTAGTTTTTCTTACTGGTAAATTAATATGTTTGTCTTCATAGCCTTTTGCGATTTCAAATCCTCTTCCCATAAATCCTCCTCGTTTGTATATAATATTACTTCTCCACTAGCCAAAGACTTTTGAACATCAATAACTCTTTGATTAGAAGATCCTCTCCATTTTAAATTTGGGTTTCTCAACTCATCAACAAATTGTCCATCAACTAAAACATCTAAGTATTTACATACCTCTTTATTCTTAACATATGTATCAAATAGGAAACCTGACCAGGCCCATATAGTTTTATTTGGATATACTTCTTTGAACTTCTTAGCTAACTTTGTAGTACCAGCTATATTATTAGGATGCATAGGTTCTCCACCTAATATTGATATTCCTGAAATATGGTCAGCCTTACAAAGTTCAATAATCTCATCAATTTCTTTATCTGTGAAATCTTGTCCTCCATTAAAATCCCATGTATCAGGATTAAAACAGTTTTTACAATGAAATTCACATCCTTGGAAAAATATGGATACTCTTATACCTTCTCCATTAGAAATGTCCATTTTTCTTATCTTATTGTATCTCATAATTATAGGTCCTTATTATCTAAGTGAATAACTCTTTCTTTTATTTCTTGAGTTCTTCCCTTATTCCAGAAGTTAGCTCCAATATATCCACATGTACGTCGTGCAACATTCAATGTACGATGATCTCTATTTCCACAATTTGGACAATACCATTCTAGATTATCATCTATTAGTATTTCTCCATCATAACCACATGCTTGGCAATAATCAGATTTAGTATTAAGTTCTGCATACATTATATTGTCATAAATGAACTTAATAACTTCTAATACTGAATCAATATTATTTGTAAGATCTGCTGTTTCAATATAAGAAATTGCTCCACCTGGTGAAAGTTTTTGGAATTCACTTTCTAATTTTAATTTAGTAAATGCATCAATTTCTTCAAATACAGGTACGTGATAACTATTAGTAATATAATCTCTATCAGTAATTCCTTTAATTACACCAAATCTATCTCTTAAACATTTAGCAAATTTATAAGTAGTAGATTCAATAGGAGTACCATATACTGAATAATCAATATCTTCTTCCTCTTTCCACTTCTTACATGCATCATTTAATCTTTGCATTACTTCAAGTCCAAACTCTTTACCTTTACCATTATCAGTATGAGAATGACCTGTCATATATTTAACACATTCATAAAGTCCTGCATATCCTAATGATATTGTAGAATATCCATGATGAAGTAATTCATGTATACTTTCACCTTTTTCTAATCTAGCAAGTGCTCCATATTGCCATAAAATTGGTGCAACATCACTAGTAACTTTAGATAAACGTTTATGTCTTATTTGTAATGCTCTATGACATAACTCTAATCTTTCATCCATGATATGCCAGAAATTGTCCATATCTTTATCACTAGATAAAGCAACATCAACAAGGTTTAATGTAACAACACCTTGATTAAATCTACCATAATATTTTCCTTTACCAGGAACATAATTCTTAGCTTTAGCAATATTTCCTAAAGAAATACTTCTATCAGGTGTTAAGAAACTTCTGCAACCCATACATGGATAACATTCACCTTCACCAAATTCATTTTTCTTTAACTCTAACATTACTTTTTCAGAAATATAATCTGGTACCATTCTCTTAGCAGTACATTTAGCTGCTAATTTAGTTAAATAATAATATTTAGATTTAGGTCTAATATTATCTTCTTCCAAAACATATAAAAGTTTAGGAAATGCCGGAGTAATATAAGCTCCATTTTCATTCTTAATACCTTGAATTCTTTGTTTTAAGAATTCTTCTATAATCATAGCTAATTCATCTTTATATTCTTCTGTTTCACCTAAATACATACAAACACTTAAGAATGGTGCTTGTCCATTAGTATTAGTCATAGAATTTATTTGATATTGGAATGTTTGAACTCCATCAGTAATTTCTTTTTTCAAATCTTCTTCAACGAACTTGTCTACTTGTTCTTTAGTAAGTTTTCTTGCTTTATATTTCTTTTCTAGTCTTTCTTTACTAGATCTAACAAAAGGAGCAAGATGAGTAAGTGTAATAGTAGCTCCACCATATTGACTAGATGTAACTGCTGTAATTAATTGAGTAGCAATAGTCATAGCTGTTAAGAATCTATGAGGTTTCTCAATCATAACACCATTCATATTAGTTCCATTTTGTAACATATCATCTAAGTTAATTAAATCACAGTTATGTAATGCATTTTGTGCAAAATAATCAGCATCATGGAAATGAATTATACCTTCATCATGTGCTTTAACTATATCCTCAGGTAATAAGAAACGTCTAGTAATATCAGTACTAGTAATACCTGCTAAATAATCTCTTTGAGTAGTAACGACTTGTGCATTCTTATTAGAATTTTCTGTATTCCAATATTCATTTTCACCGTCTATTAATTCTTTTATAGATTGGTCAGTTGTATTAGCTTTTCTTACCATCTCTCTAGTATAACGATAAGTAATATACTTCTTAGCTAATTCATATTTACCAATACTCATCAACTTCATCTCAATAATATCTTGAATGTCTTCGACTAACATTCTCTTTTTACCAAGTCCCTCTATATACTTGATAATATTTTTAATTTGAACAGCTGATGCTCTTTCTTCTTCAACTACATCTCTATTTGCTTTTGTAATTGCTTGTTCAATTTTTTCTGGACAATAATCGACCATATGTCCATCTCTCTTAATGATTTTCATAATTTCCTCCCTTTGACCTTTTTTATTATTCGACATTATAATTATATAATTTTTTATAAAATAGCAAATGTTGCATTTGCAACATTTTACATAATTTGATAAAATATTTTATAAGAGGTGTAAACATGGTAAATTTATTTGAAAATATCAACGAACAAAATATAAGAAAAATCAAGCGTTTCCTAATGGCAAGTACCCTTACATATCCTAAAGGAGTAAATATCTTATCTAATGTAAACCAAGGTGATTTCATCGCTATAATAGACCACGGCAGTGTTCAATTCATATCAACAGACTACGATGGCAATAAGTCAATAATTGAAGATATTCCTGAAGGTGGTATGTTTGGTAGTCTTACTTTTCCTATAAATAATGAAGAAGTAAGTTGTATAACAAAAGAAATAACTCAAATCACATATATTGAATATGATAGTATTACTAATGATGAAATTATAAAAACAGACTCTTATATCTTCTTTATTAAAAACTTAATAAAAATACTAAGTGACCAAGTAAGTGAAAAAAATACTAGAATAGAAATTCTTACTAAAAAGACTACAAGAGATAAACTATTAGAGTATTTTAAATCAGAAGCAAGAGAAAGAGGAAATAAAACTTTTACTATCCCTATGACATTTACAGAATTAGCTAGTTACTTATCAGTTGATAGAAGTGCCATGACACGTGAAATAAGTTACCTAAAAGATGATGGAATAATTAAAACTAACGGTAGAAGAATTACATTATTGTATTAAAAAAAGAAGCATCGCTTCTTTTTATCTTGGAAGTAAGCTTAAGCTTACTTTATTTTTTTCTAAATTAATATCATCAACGTAACAATCTACTATATCCCCTACACTAAATAAATCACTAGGATGTTTTATATATTCTCTAGATAATTTTGATATATGTGCAAGTCCATCATCATGCAATCCAATATCTATAAATAAACCAAAATCTACTACATTTCTAACTGTTCCTTGTAACTTCATTCCTACAGAAAGATCTTTAATATCTAAAATATCACTTTTTAAAATAGGTTGAGGATACTCATCTCTTGGATCTAGATTAGGTTTCTTTAATGACTTAACTACATCTTCTAATGTATAAATATCAGTATTAAGTTTTTTACTATAATCTTCTAAGTTAATACTATCTAGCTTTTCAATAAGCTCCTTAGTACCTATATCTTTAATACCAAAGTTTAAATCATCTAATAATTTTAATGCAATATCATAACTCTCAGGATGGATTCCAGTAGAATCTAATATATTATCTCCTTCAGTAATACGAAGGAAACCTATAGCTTGTTCATAAACTTTATCTGATAAAACTTTTTTCTTTTTCAATTCTTCACGTGATTTAATTTTACCAACACTTTCACGGTAATCTATTATTTTCTTAATAACAGTCTTAGTAATACCTGAAACATAGCTTAGTAATGAAGGACTAGCAGTGTTTATATTTACTCCTACACTATTAACACACTTTTCAACTACAAAGTCTAATGAATTAGATAATTTAGATTCTGAAACATCATGTTGATAAAGACCTACTCCAATACCTTCTGGAGGTATTTTAACTAGTTCAGCTAACGGATCTTGTAATCTTCTACCAATACTTACTGCACTTCTTTTTTCTACTGCTAAATCAGGAAATTCTTCTATAGCTTGTTTAGATGCAGAATAAATTGATGCACCTGCTTCACTAACAATAACATATTTACAATTTAAATTATATTCATGGATCATTTCACTACATAATTTTTCTGATTCACGAGAAGCAGTTCCATTACCTATAGCAATTATATCTACATTATATTTTTTAATTAACTGAGATACTAATTCTTTAGTTAATTTAATATTCTTTTCTTCTTGTCCTTTTAAGAATGGTTTTACTACTGTACTATCTAAGTATTTACCAGTCTTATCAATAACTGCTAACTTACAACCATTAACATAACCTGGATCAAATGCTAAAACTATTTTTTCTTTCATCGGAGGAGTTAGAAGTAATGCTTCTAAGTTCTTACCAAAGTTTTCTATTGCAGCATCTTCTCCTTTTTCAGTTAATTCACTTCTTACTTCTCTTTCTATACTTGGTTCTATTAATCTCTTATAAGAATCTTCTATAGCACTAATAACATAACTAGTTACAAAACTCTTATCATTTTTAATTACTCTACTCTTTAAATATCCTATTATTTCATCTTTATTAACATCTATTCCTACAGTTAATACTTTTTCTTTTTCTCCTCTATTTAAAGCTAATATTCTATGAGGTTTAATATATAAAACTTTCTCACTATAATCATAATACATTTCATATACTCTATTAGTATCAGGATTATCTTTCTTTACTTTAGAAGTAATAACTCCATTCTTAAAAAAATAACTTCTTATCCATTTTCTATAAAAAGCATTATCACTTATCCATTCAGCTATAATATAACAAGCACCTTCTACTGCTTTATCGCAAGATTCTACTTTATCATTTATAAACTTACTACAAAGACCATTAATATCTCCTGTAGTTGGAAAAGATAAAATCATTTTAGCTAAAGGTTCTAATCCTAAAGCCATAGCTTCAGTAGCTTTACTCTTCTTCTTTTCTTTATAAGGTCTATATATATCCTCTACTTCTACTAACTTAGAACAATTCATTACATTATTCTTAATTTCATCAGTAAGCATACCTTTTTCATCAATTAACCTTATAACATCTTCTTTTCTTTCTAATAGTTTAACTTGGTATTCATATACATCACTAATACTTCTAATAGTTTCTTCATCTAATGCCCCTGTTGCTTCTTTTCTATATCTAGCTATAAAAGGAATAGTATTCTCTTCTTTTAATAATTCTAATACAGTATTAACTTGTTTCTCTGTAATATTAAGATTTGTTGCAATCTCTTTTATTATCTGTTCATTCATCTTAAACACCTCCATATTATCATAGCAAAATTTTAATATAATGACAAAGAAAAACATTCTATTAAGAATGTTTTTTACTTATATTATTCATTAATACTAATCATTTTACTAATATTATCACTTTTATCTTTTATCCAAACATAATACTTTTTATATTTATAGATAGCAATTTTGCCATCACCATCTTCTAATTTCTTCCAACACATATTATTTAAATCTGGAGTTGATTTTGTTGATTTAACACAAAATTCACTACCTTCACCAGATGTCCTAATAACTAATTTTTCACCTTCAATAGCTAATTCATCAACTACTACATTAATATCATCATTACCACTTGCTAAATAAGAATTACTTTCATAATTAGGTTTTAAATTAATAGAAAGAACTGATCCAAAAACTACTAATATAAATAATCCTGCAATAATTATAAATACTGTTCCATTATTCTTTTTCATTAACCTTACCTCCTATAATCTTTGAAAAGTTTTACATATAATGGTTTTACTAATTCACCAATTATAAATGTACCTAAACATATTCCCAAAGTTATCAATATATCTTTAAGTGCTATACCACCAACAATAAAGAATTGTGATAATCCTGTAGTTAATACAACTACTTGTACTAATATTATAACACCTATACCAATTGATAATCTTTTATTTTCAAAGAATCTTGTATTAAGAACAGAATGCTTTAAATTTCTACATGAGAATGAATATAGTAATTCATTAGCTACTAAGAATATAAACATTAAAGAACCTGCAGTATTTGCATCATATGTCTTAGCATAATATATAAATAGTATTATCATAATAATTGATTTAAATATAGCACTAATAACTATTTTAGAAGTTAAGAAAGGTGTAAAGAAACTCTTATTATCATTCTCTGATATAGGTGTTTCCATATCATCTTTTTCAATCTTTTCAAAAGCTAACATAATAGCTGGAATAGAATCAGTAACTAAGTTAATCCATAATAATTGAAGTGTAGTAAACATTTCCATATTAAGTAACATAGAAACAAATACTAATACAACTTCTATTATATTACCAGCCAATAAGTATAAAATTACTTTTTTAATATTAGTAGTTATTCTTCTTCCTTCTTCAACACCATCTACTATTGTTGAAAAACTATCATCTACTAAAATACAATCAGCAACTTTCTTAACAACTTCAGTTCCTGTTATACCCATTCCAATACCAATATCAGCTTTTTGAATTGCTGGTGCATCATTAACACCATCACCAGTCATCGCTACTACTAATCCTTGACTTTGTAATGCTTCAACTATACGAAGTTTACTATTAGGAGTTATTCTCGCATATACTTGATATTTATTAACTGCTTCTAATAACTCATCATCAGTCATCTTCTCTATATATTTACCTTCTATAGATTTATTATCCACATCTATAATACCTACTTGTTTAGCTATTGCTGTAGCTGTATTTATACTATCTCCAGTAATCATAATAGGTTTAATACCTAATTTTTGACATATATGAATTGCATTTAAAACTGTATCACGTGGTGGATCCATCATACCAATTAATCCTATAAATATCATATCATGTTCAGGATCATCTATATTTTCAGTTTTATATGCAAAAGCAAGTAATCTTAATGATAAAGCAGATTGTTCTTTTTCTATATTAAAAATCTTTTCTTTATACTCAGGAGTCATATCATATAGTTTTCCATCTATTGTATACTTAGTACAATTATTAATAACTGAATCTAAACTACCTTTTGTAAAAGAGTATTCTTTATCTTTTACAGAATTAATTGTAGACATCATCTTTCTATCTGAATCAAAAGGATATTCTTTTATTCTTTCATATGGATGTTCTAGAGGATAATTAATAGCTTCTAAGTATTTATAAATAGCAACTTCTGTTTCATCACCAATGTATTTATCACCATTTTTAGTAACATTATGGTTAACTCCAGCACATATTTCTAATAATTCTTCATTATCAATAGAATCTTCATCAGTATATAATTTATCATTAACAAATAATGATTTAACTAACATCTTATTTTGAGTTATAGTACCTGTCTTATCAGAACAAATAACATTAGTAGAACCTAATGTTTCTACAGAAGCCATCTTTCTAATAATAACATTTCTCTTAGCCATAGCAGTCATACCTAAAGATAATATTATTGTAATTATAGAAGATAATCCTTCAGGTATAGCAGCAACTGCTAATGATATTGATAACATTAATACATCAAAGAAATCATTCTTCATTAATAATCCAATAATCATCATTACAACTATAATGCCTAGAATAATATAAGTAAGAACTTTACTAACTTGATTTATTCTTTTTTGTAATGGAGTTAAATCACTTTTTTTATCCATTAAACTATTAGCAATCTTACCTAATTCAGTATTCATAGCAGTACCTGTAACAACCACAAGAGCATGTCCATTAGTTACATTACATCCTGCAAATACCATATTTTTTCTTTCATATAATTGTTTTTCTTCAGTAATATCAGCACTATCTTTTTTTATAGTTTTAGATTCACCTGTCAAAGTAGATTCATTTATCTCAAGACTCTCAGAAGTAATAATTCTTGCATCAGCAGATACATAATCACCCGCTTCAAGTTCTACTATATCTCCAATTACTATGTTTCGAACATCAATACTTTGCTTTACACCATTTCTAATAACATGGTTAGAAGTAATAAACATTTTATTAAGTTCTTCAATTGCTACATCTGCTTTCTTTTCTTGTATAAAAGAAAGTATTGCATTTATAACAACTATTACAATTATAATTATTGAATCAACATAAGATTCATGTCTTACATAAGATATACCTGCTGAAAAGATAGAAGCAAATATTAATAGTATGATCATAAAATCATTAAATTGTCCTAAAAATAAAGCTATATTTGATTTCTTTTTTCTTTCAACTAATTTATTTTGTCCATCTCTTTCAAGTCTCTTTTGAGCTTCTTCTTCACTTAGACCTTTTTCACCAGTTTCTAATTCTTTATATATTTCTTCAACACTCTTATTATAAACTTCTTTCACAATATCACCAACCAATCTATAGTAAATATGACGCTACAAAAAGAGCTATCATACCAATTATACATAAAACTATAAATACAATAATTACATTAGTTATTATATAATTTTTATTACTTTGTATAACACAACCACAGTTTCTACAGTACTTATCTGTATCTCTAACATTTGCTTCACAATTTAAACACTTTCTCATAATTATCTCCTATAGTTTTGAACTAATAACACTAATTATTTCTTTACTAGCTTTATTCATATTATCACCATGTAAATAATAATCATGAACTGCTTCTGCAATTGTTTCATCTGCTATTAATTTACCTTCTTTATCTTTAGTAGCAGCATAATTTGAAATCATACTAGCAAATTCATTTATATTTAAATTAGTAATATATTTTTTATTATAATTATTTAATGCTTCATTTAATAAAGATAATGAATATTCTCCACTATTAAATTCTTTAATAACACTATCTATCTTACTTTCATTATCTTTAGTAACATAAGTTATATTATCAATACCATTCTTTTTTAATAATAATACAAAAGATACATAATGACCAAATTCATGAGCTATAGTAGATTCCCATGTTGTATCTTTAACATAATAATCTTTACCTACAACACTCTCTACATCTTTTTTCATTATATCTTCATTTAAAAAATAATAACTATTTAAAAGTATTTGTGTTTTATTAACTTTATTATATGTATTAATATCTTCATCTATATTTACAAATTGATACATAGGTTGAAATCTAGCAATATACTCTGACTTAGTACTTGCATTAGTTATTGTAATATTAGTCAAAGCACCTTTAACATTTGGAAATAATAAATACATTTTATCAATAACATTTTTTATCTTAGTACTTTCAGTATTTGAAATATCACAAAAAGATACACTAGGTATTGAATAATCAGATTCTAATTTATTAGTCATTACATCAACACTAGTATCATTAAAACAATTATATTCTTGTTTTAAGAAATCATTCTTTATAAATAATTTAGCTTCAGTATAACTATTAATACTCTCTTTACTATATTTATTATCTGTTTTCATAAGTGAAGTATTATAACCATACATATAATTAAATGATTGTTTCTTTATATATGAAAATGGTTTATATAGTTTTTCTCCTCGTATCATTAACATACTTAAGAATACTACAACTAATATAACAAGTAATCCAAATAATACAGATAATCTTTCATTTTGTTTAAATGTTACTCCACTAGTAATTTTATTTACATTTTCTTTGTCTTTTAAAAATGAATAACCTTTAGAAGTATAGTATCCGCATTTATAACAAAAATTATCATCATTTTCTATTTCATTAGCATTACACTTATCATTTAAACATTTCACACTAATCACCACATTATTATAATAGTCTACTATATCTAGTATATCAAAAATATAAAAAAAAAGATACATAATGTATCTTTTAATAACCATATCTTAATATTTCAAATGTAGTATTTCTACTTAACCCAAAGTCATAAGATTCTTTCTCAGTCCAGAATAATAAATCAAACATATATCTACGACCAATTCCTATATCACTACCTCTATCAAGTACTATAGCATTAAATGTACCTATCTTACTATTCTTAACTCTTACTATAGTTCCATATGGATATTTCTTATCTCCAGCAACTATTCTACATTCTCCATATACTGGATCATTATATCTTAAATTGTTACCACGAGCATCATATCTAGCACCAACTACACCAGAACATCCCTTACAATCTAATCCATATCCTGACATAGTTCCAACTACTGTTTCTAATACATCAGTAATTAATTTAGGCTCTGTAATATTATTATTAATAGTAGAAGTAAAATTATAAACTACTTCATCCATACTAGTATTATCTACTATATCATCTTTAGAAGTTGCACTAATAAGACTAGTAGTTAGACTCTTAGAAAGCATTGAATTAGTTGCTTTTACATTCTTACTTTCAGGAACCATAAATACTAATCCTAATATTATTATTACTAAAATTGAATTTACTATTAAATAAAATCTTTTCATAATAAAAACTCCTCGTATTAAATATTTTATCATTAATACTAGGAGTTTTCAATAACTATTTTTGTCTCTCACAAGAGTATCCAGAAGCCTTCATATTTTTCTCAATATCATCAATACTTTGATTGTATTGATATGTTGGAACTATACCACCAGCTTCAGTAAATGCAGCATTTAATTTTTCACTATCAACTGTTTCTAATTCAAATACTTGTGTCTCAGTTAACTTCTTATCAGTGTATTCGCATCTAATAGAAACACCATCTAAATCTTTAGTAGTTTCTTTTAAAGTAACACATTTTTCATTTAATTCATCTAAAGCAGATTCTGTTGTTGAATCTCCTCTTGTATATACAATATATTTAGTTTTTGTTAACTTACTATCAGCAAAGCTAAAATCAAATTCATATTCTTTATCTAAATCAGAAGTATTAGATGTTAAAGTACATACTAACTTACCTGTTGTAACAACTTCTACTTGTGGTTGTTGATTATTAGTACCACTCATATAAATTCTAACATAACTAGAAATTTCTGGTAAAAACATAATAAATACTATTAATAAAACAAAGAATAAAAATAATACAAACACTTTAAACTTACTAGGTGCTTTATAATTATTTATTTCTACTTTTTGTAAGTTCTCATTTATCATAGCATTATTATCTATCTGTGGTTGTGTTCCAACAGGTACTTCTGTAACAGGTACAGTTGAAGGTTCTACTGGAACTGGCATTGGTTGTTGAACAGCAGGTGCCGTATTAGGCATTACTGTTTGATTTATTTGATTATTAATAACTGGATTAGTCACTGGTGTAGTAGGAACTACAGGAACAGTATTTATATTTTGTCCATTATTAAAATTATTATTTTCATTATTCACACTATCAACTCCTATTTTCAAGATAATTATAGCACATATAACTATCTAAGACTAGTTATTTTTTCTTGGTAATTATCACTACTTATAATATAGTATCCAGCTGTTAATATATCAGCATCTTCTACTTTATCTAAAATAGAATCACATATACCTCCATCAACATCAATTAATATATTTAAGTTATATGATTTTATTAATTCTTTTAATTCTTTTATTTTATTCTCAGTTTCAGGAATAAACTCTTGTCCACCTTCTCCAGGATAAACACTCATAACAAGTACTTGATCTAGATAAGGTAAATAAGGTATAAGTTCATTTACTTTAGTATCAGGATTAATTACTAATCCACATTTAATTGAAAAACTCTTAATTAATTCTAAGTCTTTTAAAATATCTTCCTCTACTTCAACATGAAACATAATACACTCTGTATTTAATTCAGCATATAAAGGAATATACTTAGATGGATTTTCTACCATTAAATGAACTTCTAATCTCTTAGATGTATATTTATATATATTTTTCATTTCACTAAATGGCATAGTTTTATTCTTAACAAATTTACCATCCATTATATCAACATGTATAAAATCAACATCTGTATCATTTAATTTAGTTAAATCTACTGGAATATTCTTACTACTTAAAAATGAAGCACTAATTTTTTTCATTATTATCAACTCCTATAAAATTTAAATAATTAAAATATCTACTCTCTAATATATTATTCGCAAGAACTTCCTTCTTCACAACACATTCTTTTTCATTTGTATGAGAACAATCTTTAAAAGGACAAGGATATTTACTAAATTCTATAAAAGAATTCCTAATTTGTTCTTTAGTATAATTTTTAAATTCTAAAGAAGAAAATCCTGGTGTATCCATTACTTTACCATTACAAATTTCAAATAATTCTACCACTCTAGTAGTATGTTTACCTCTACCAAGAGCTAAAGATACTTCTCCAGTCTCTAAATTCCAATCAGGATTTAATTTATTAAGTAATGTACTTTTACCAGCACCTGTCTGCCCTGTGAATACACTAGTCTTATCCCTCAATAATTCTTTTATTTTATCTAATTCAGTATTATAAATTACTTTATAACCAATCTTTTTATAATAACTAAGTATTTCATCAATTTTATTTAATTCATATTGATTCATTAAATCTCTCTTAGTAATACAAATAATTGGTTCTACATGATTCATTTCCATAAGTGAAATAAATTTATCTAATAGATTTGTTGAAAAGTCAGGTAATCTTAAACTAGTAATTAAAAAAGCTTGGTCTATATTACTTACTTTAGGTCTTTCAAATACATTCTTACGAGGCAGAACTTCTTCAATCAAACTTTTTTCTTTACTGAAAAGAACATAATCCCCTACTACTGGAGTAATATGTTCTTTTCTAAATATACCACGACATTTACAAGGATAAACTTCATTCTCACAACTTATAAAATGTAAATCACTACTAATTTTTATAATTTGTCCTTTCATAAATCTCCTTTATTCTGTCTTTTCTTCCTCTTTATTCTCTTCTTTAGTTTCCTCTTTAGGTTCTTCTTGTTTAGGTTGTTCTTTTACTTTAGGTTTAACTGCTACTGTTACTCTTAATGTTGTTCCTTTAACTATCTTAGTACCAGCAGTTCTAGATTGAGAAATAATAGCACCATCAGCATAAGCTGTAGTTTCTTGTTCACTCTTTTCTAAGATTAAACCATATTCACTACAGAAAGTTTCAACATCACTTAGACTCCAACCTTCTCCAGCCATATCTGGGAATTTATCATATATATCTGGAACATAAAGAACTAATTGGTCACCCTTTTTAACTCTACTACCTTTTTCTAATGATTGACCTATAACTGTATTTTCATCTTTTTCTTTTTGATCATCATTTGGTTCTTTCTTTTCAATAGTTACTTTAAGCTCATATTTAGTTTCTAATAATGTTTTAACTTCTATTGCATTCTTATCAGTATAATCTTCTAAAGCAATAGTTTCCTCTCCACTAGATTTATAAATAACTACTTTACTTCCTTTTTTAACACTTCTACCAGCAGCTGGTTCAGTCTTAACAACTCTATTTTTATCTATATCATCAGATGGAACTAATTCAACTTTACCACTAACTGCAAAACCTAATTTTTGAAGTTTCTTTTCACATGAACTAACTTTTAAGTTTTCACAACTAGGAACAGTTACTGCAGTTTTATTCTTATGTAAGAAAGGAATTGCTCCAGACCATGCAAATAAGAATATTATTACTGTTATTAAAACTAATCCAAATATAATAGCAAGTATAATTACTATTCTATTACTCTTTTTATCTTCTAAATCTTCTAAGTCTTTAGAAATATCTTTACTTGAAGTATCTTCTCCAATACTGTCTAGTTTTGCATCTTCTTCTTTATCTAATTCTTTTTCAGTTTTCTTTGATTTTTTACTATCAGAATCAGTCTCTGGATATTTATATTCATATGGTTCTTCATTCATTCTTTCATCATTTAAAGCTGTTAGTAAATCTTCATGCATACTACGTGCACTATCATACCTATTTTTAGGATTCTTAGCTGTAGCTTTCTTAATAATATTTTCAATACTTTGAGGTATTGATGGATTATCTTCTCTTAAACTAGGTAGAGGTTCTCTCATATGTTTAAGAGCTATCTCTACTGCATTATCTCCTCTAAATGGTAAACTTCCACTTAATAATTCATAAAAGATAATACCCATAGAGTAAATATCACTCTTAATAGTACACCCTTTACCACTAGCTTGTTCTGGTGGTAAATAATGAACACTTCCCATTACACTATTAGTTTGAGTTAATTGTGTAGAATTAAGTGCCATTGCTATACCAAAATCTGTAATCTTAATTTGTCCATCATCTTTAATCATAATATTTTGAGGTTTTAAATCTCTATGTATTATGTAAGAATCATGGGCATGAGCCATACCATCAGTTAATTGACTCATTATATCTATTGCTTCAGAAAGTGTAAGTGTTCCACGTTTCTTCAATAATTGTTTTAGTGTTTTACCTTCTACATATTCCATTACTATGTAATATGTACCATCATCTTCACCTACATCATACATCTCAACTATGTTTGGATGGGCTAATGATGAAGCAGATAAAGCTTCTCTTTGAAATCTTCTAACAAACTTCTCATCATTTGCTAAATCACCACGTAGTATCTTAATAGCAACATTTCTATCTAGAATAGTATCATGTCCTAGATAAACATTTGCCATACCACCTTCACCAATTGATTTGATAATTTCGTAACGATCATTTATTTTTTGACCCTTTGTTATCACTTATCTTCACCTTCTTCACGAATTAAATAAGCAACCGAAATATTATCTGTTCCACCCCTATTATTTGCTTTTTGAATAAGCTTATTAACTTTCTCTTCACAAGTTCCTTCACTTAAAAGAACTTTTTCTATAGAATCACGATCTAACATACCAGTTAAACCATCACTTGAAAGTAATATTTCTGTTGCATCCATATCACAATCAAATATATCAACATCTACTTCTAATGTAGCACCAAGTGCTTTCATTAATACATTCTTCTTAGGATGTACACTAGCTTCTTCTTTTGTAAGTTCTCCTGCACTAACTAATAAATTAACTAGTGTATGGTCATAAGTAACTTTATGAAGTTTTTTATCTTTCATAACGAAACCAGAAGAATCACCTACATTACCAAATAATAAATAGTTTTTAGTAAGTACTGACATAACTAATGTAGTACCCATACCCTTACTTTCAGGATGAGTTTTTTCATGTTGAAAAATAAGTAAATTTATTTCATCAACAGAATCTCTTATCCAATTAACTGCATCTACCTTACTCATATTTCTAAATGATTCTTTAAAATGTTTACCTAAATAACTAATCGCAATAGATGAAGCAACTTCACCAGCAGAATGTCCTCCCATTCCATCAGCTATTGCCATTAGATAACTTCCTTCATCATTTTTTACTATAATTACACTATCTTCATTATGATCTCTTATCATTCCAGGATCTGTTAAATAAAACGAACTCATACTTCCTCCTTCTTACTTCTAAGTTGTCCACAAGCCGCACTAATCTTAGTACCAAACTCACGTCTTATTGTTACACCTATATTATTCTTTTTAAGTATATCATAAAATCTCTCTATTTGAATAGTATTTGAGCGAAGAAAACCTAAATTATTTGTTTCATTATAAGGAATTAAATTAATATAGCAATTTATTCCTCTAACTAAATTAGAAAGCTCCAAAGCACACTCTTCACTATCATTAATATCTTTAAGCATTATATATTCAAAAGTAACTCTTCTATTAGTCTTATTAAGATATTCTTTTATAGCTGGAATTAATACTTCTAATGGATATGCTTTATTAATAGGCATTATCTTATCTCTAAGTTCATTATTAGGAGCATGTAAACTAATAGCAAGATTAATTTGTAGTGGAAAATCAGCAAATTCTAATATCTTAGGAACCAATCCACAAGTAGATACAGTAATATGTCTAGCTCCAATAGCTAATCCCTTAGGATCATTAATAATCTTAAAGAATTTAATTAAATTATCATAATTATCAAATGGTTCTCCTATTCCCATAACTACAACATGACTAATTCTTTCACCTAGTAATTTCTCTATCATAAGTATTTGTAGAACCATCTCATATGTTTCCAAGTTTCTAACCTTTTTACGTCTTCCTGATTCACAGAACTTGCATCCCATGTTACACCCAACTTGTGAAGAAATACATATACTATTTCCATAATCATGTCTCATTAATACTGCTTCTATATGTTCTTTATCCTCAAGTTCAAATAAGTACTTAGAAACATCTACATCATTTTGAACATCTACTATTTTTAATCTATCTATAGAATAATCTTCTTTTATCTTTTCAATTACTTCTTTCTTTATATCAGTAACTTCTGAATAACTTTCTATTCTTTTTTCATATAACCAAGAAAATAATTGTTTAGCATGAAACTTCTTAGACCCAATACTAATAAAGTATTCTTCTATATCTTCTATAGTTAATCCATATATATTTTTCATATGATCACATCCAATATAATTATACAAAAAAAAGCTAACACTCTCAAGTATTAGCTTATCTTATTAAACTCTTTATAATTAACAATTATATTAAGACTCTTACATGAATCTTTTTCTTTACAATAATTATCTAAATTATAATTAATTTCACTAATATACCCATTATTAACAGATACCTTAATCTTATTAGGAATCTCATCATAATCAGTTTCTACTCCATTAATCATTTTATTTAATGTATTACTTGATACTAATAAATTATATGCCACTTCTCCATTATCATAATTATTCTTAGAATCAATATATGATGAATTAATTATATTATTCATATTAGTTTCCTTCAAAAAACTATAAAACTTAATTGGATTATCTACTTCTTTCCAATTATCTTCTTTTATATAACTCTTATCATCTCTATTATAATACTCTTTACCATTATATTTATAATAAATAGTATTATACTCTTTATTACCAGTATAACTATAAGTATCATTATCTAATACTACTTTATATTCAAAAGAATAATTATACTTTTCTAAATTATTAACTACTACTCCAGTAGATTCATTATCTTGTCCTACATTACCTACACTACCTGTCCTAGCCATAATTGATATTATTGTAAAAAATATTATATAAAATCCAAAGAATAGTACTGCATTACCATAAGGTTTTTTTCTTAGTTCTTTTATGTATTCAATTAACTTTTTCATTCAAACACCTTACCTATTAATTTATCTTTACCAATACCATTAACATAACTATTAGCATCCATTAACTTTTTACCAAATGGTTTAATCTTAGTAAGAATAATAGATCCATCACTAGTCTTTACAACAATACCTTCTTTAGTACAATCAACTATTTCTCCACAAGTACCAGAATAATTATCACTACCTATTTTACTTTCAAGTATCTTCATTTCTTCACCAAAAAGAATACTATTACTACTAGGTATAGGAGATAAACCTCTAATTAAATTAAATACTTCTCTACTAGTTTTATTAAAATCAATATGTTCTTCTTCTCTTTTTATATTATAAGCATACTCTACTTTAGATTCATCTTGTTTTAATCTATCATTAGTACCATCAATTATACTAGGTAAAGTTTCAAGTAATAAATCTCTTCCTAAGATACTTAATTTATCATGTACACTTTCTAAATTATCACTATCTAGTATTTCTATTTCATCTTGAGAAATAATATCTCCAGTATCCATACCAACATCCATATACATAATAGTAATACCAGTCTTTTTATCGCCATTAATAATAGACCAATGTATTGGAGCTCCTCCCCTATATTTAGGAAGAAGTGATGCATGTACATTAATACAACCATACTTAGGATAATCTAATATCTCTTTAGGAATAATTTGTCCATAAGCACAAGTAATAATAATATCTGGATTAAGATTCAAAATATCTTGATAATCTTCTCTTATTCTAATAGGTTGAATAACTGGAATATTATATTTTAAAGCTAACTCTTTAACAGGTGTATTTCTTAATTCTAAGTGTCTTCCTACTCTTTTATCAGGTTGACTGACTACACCAACAACATCATAATTATCAATTAAACCCTGAAGCACAGGAACAGAAAAATCTGGTGTACCCATGAAAACAACTTTCATTTAATCATCCCCTCAAAATATTAATAATCATTATAATAACCCCTAAACTAATAAATATAGCTCCTAATAATAAGAATAATGAAACACTTCCATACTTATTATTAAAATCATCAGTTACTTCTTTTTCTTTTTTCTTTAACTTTTCTTCTTCTTTTTGAATTTTTCTTTTTTCTTCTTCAATATCTATATAAGGATCTAATTCTAATACTTTTAAATCATCAATAGAAATAAACTCATTATGCTCCAAATTATTATATTTAGGACTTAACATTCTATCAATAATCTCATATATATCATTACTATCTCTTAAGAAATCTTCTTCTTTAGCATCCTTACTAAATATAATATTTCTTTTTACAAGTAATAAACTAATCTTTTCCTTATCCCTATGTAATAGATTATACTCATCTTCTACTAAGTCTAATATATATTTCTTATCTTCTTCTTTAAAAGAATTATTATTCATAAACCTTTTCAAGTGTCTATTAATTTCAGTACATTCACTATGCAAACAATTATCTTTTCTAATTCCTTTACCAAAAACTTCTTCATTAAATAATAACTTGTAGAAAAATAAAGGTGCATAACTAGAATAATAACATCCCATTACTAAATCATCTGTGAAATATACATCTTTTATATTAAAATCTTTATTGATTACACTAGAGCAATCATACTTATCAAATATAGCATTTACTTTATCAAATCTATCATAATAATTCTCATAAACTTCTGGAGTAAATCCATTTTTCTTAATACTATCCACATAAATAGAATTAAATCCATGCATAAAATATCCATTTCTAATATATTTATCATAGACATGTTTAATAATCATTTCTTTTGATTCTATCTTTTTAGTATCTTCAATATTAAACTTAGTAATTAAGGTACTACAAATTAGTTTATTAATACCAAACTTAATACTTTCAAAATTATCTAATTTACGATAAAGCTTTTCTACTTGGTCTAAATAATCATCAAATAAGAATTCATCATCAACAATTATTTTATATTTATACAATGCATCATAAAAAATATAAAGTGCAGCTTCATTTCCAATATGAATAAAAGAATCAGTTAAATGATCACTTTTCTTATTAAAGTATCTTTCATTATTTCTAATTTCTTTTATCATTCTTATAACACTAGTTTTAATGAAATATTCTTCTAACACTTTATCACCTCCTATGACTAAAGTTTACTTATTTTATTTATTAATATACATATATATAAAATATGCTGAACCTACTAATATAATAGCTCCTATAATTAATAGAATTACTCTAACTGCAGGATTATTACTATCCCAATACATATCTTTTTTAGTAGAAGATTCTTCCATTAATTTTTCAAAATCTTCTCTATTCTTTTTATTAATTTCTAATTCTTCATTTTCATCATTCATAGACATACCTCTATTCTAATATAAGAATACCATATTTTATATCATTTGACTAGGATTAAAATCTATATCTATCTTTATTTTATTATTAGTTAAATAATGATCTATAACTTTAGAAAGAATTAAATATAAATTATCTTCTTTCTTATATTTTAAAATTATATTATATCTAAAAACATTATTCATTTTAAATAAACTAGAACTACTAGGTCCAAGTATTATAGTAGAAGTTAAATTTCTTTCTAAACTATTCTTAATTTTTAAAGCTTCCCCTAGTATATAAGAAGCATCTTTTCCACTAACTCTTATATTACAAATATAATAATATGGAGGATACTTTAAACTTCTTCTAATCATCATTTCTTGTTTATAGAAAGATACATAATCATGATTCTTACATAGATTTATTGCATAATGTTCTGGATTATATGTTTGAATAATAACAGAACCTTCTTTTAAAGAACGACCAGATCTACCCGCAACTTGACTAAGTAATGAGAATGTATTTTCACTACTTCTAAAATCAGGAATATTTAATGATGTATCAGCATTAATTACTCCTACTAAAGTTACATTAGAGAAATCTAATCCTTTAGCAACCATCTGAGTACCAAGAAGTATATCATATTTACCTTCTCTAAAATCATCAATCATCTTCTCATGCATACCTTTTTTACTTGTAGTATCATAATCCATTCTAAGTACTCTACTCTCAGGAAATAATTTATTTAATTCTTCTTCAATCTTTTGAGTACCTACACCTAAATTATTTAAAGATTTTTCTTTACATTCAGGACAAGTATCAAATACTTTTTCACCATGGCCACAATAATGACATCTTAGAGTATTACTACTCTTATGATAAGTTAATGTAATATCACAATTAGGACATTTAAATGTATATCCACAATTCTTACATGTTACAAAACTAGAATAACCTCTTCTATTTAATAATAGAATTACTTGTTCATTCTTCTCTAATCTACTACGTATAGCATCAACTAATTCATTAGAAAAATGTCCTTTTATTTTTCTAATTTCTTTATTCATATCAATTATATTAACTAGAGGCAATTCTTTACCATTTACTCTATGTGGTAAAGTAAGTAACTTATAAACACCTTTTTCCGCTCTAGCCATCGATTCTAAAGAAGGTGTAGCACTTCCAAGTAATACACTACAATTATGATATTTACTTCTCAAAATAGCTATATCTCTAGCATGGTATCTTGGAGATGGATCACTTTGCTTATATGAGTCACTATGCTCTTCATCAATAATAATTATTCCTATATTATCAAGTGGAGCAAATATAGCACTTCTAGCACCTATTACTATACTAGCTTCTCCTCTACTAATTCTTCTATATTCATCATACTTTTCTCCATCACTTAATCCAGAATGAATAGCCGCAATTTTTTTACCAAATCTTTTCTCAAATCTCTCAATCATCTGTGGAGTTAAACTAATTTCTGGAACTAATACAATACTACTCTTACCTAATGATAAATAATAATCTATTATTTCCATATATACTTCAGTTTTACCACTACCAGTAACACCATATAATAAATAAGTATTAATATCACTAATAACACTATCTACTACAGCTTGTTGGTCCTTAGTTAATTTCATCTTAGAATTATCTAATTCATCATAACTAACTCTATAATGTTCAGATTTTTCTTCTATTAAAACACCCTTCTTAATAAGTGTATTTAAACTACTAATAGATATATCAACTAATTCTTTTCTAAGAACAGGTCCATTCTTTACTAATTCTATTATTTCTTTTTGTTTATCATTTAATTTAATATCTGAATAATTACTATTCAATTTATAATAAGTATCATATTTAATATTACCAGTACTACCAGCTTTTAATGCTTTAGGTAACATTACTTGATAACAACTAATTAAAGTAGATAAAGTATTATCTCTCATTACTTTACCTAATTCTAATAATTCATCATTTAATACTATATCTTTATCAACTACTGAAATAATACTTTTTAATTCTTTAGAAGTACTTGAATCATTTTTTATTTCTAATACAAAACCTTCTAAAGTCATTCTACCAAAAGGAACTAATACTCTGATACCAACTTTAATATCTTTTTCTAATTCTTTAGGTACACTATAATCAAAAACTTTATCAATAGCTTTAGCACTTAATTCAACTAAAACACCTACTATCAAAGTATCACCTCCATATATATTTATTATATCAAAAAAAGAAAGCAAATGCTTTCTTATTTAAATAACCTTAATATATCATTAAATGTTATAAATACCATTAAAAGTAATAATAGTATTAAGAATATACTATGTATTTTATTTTCTAATTCTGGTTTTACTGGCGAACCTTTTATTTTTTCAATAATTATAAATAATATATGTCCTCCATCAAATGCTGGTATAGGTAATAAATTAATTACACCTACATTAATACTTAAGAATGCAGTTAAATATATTAAACTAGCAAGTCCTGCACTTCTTTGTTCCCCAACAATAGAGTATATTCCAACAGGACCAGATAATTGACCTAAACTAATTCTTCCTGTAAATAAATATGCTAAAGTAATATACATTTGTTTAAATATAGATTTAGTCTTTTTAAATGTATAGATAAAAGCATTACCAATACCTTTAGTCTTTTTTTGTTTCATGACTATTCCATATTTATAAGTTTCTTTACCATCTTCTTTTATCTTTTTTGGTTTTACTTTAAAAGTATATTTAGTATTATCTCTTTCTACTACTATAGTACTTGTTTTCTTTTCTCCAGCTATAGCTAAGTATAAAGAAATATCATCACTTGTTTCTACTTTATTTTTATTAATAGAAATAATTTTATCTTTACTTCTTAATCCAGCTTCATATGCTGCAGAATCTTTTTCTACTTTATGAAGTACTGGATTCATTGTAGATCCACCCCAAATTAATCCAATTAAAAATATAAGTAATACAGCAAGTATAAAGTTATTCATAGGTCCAAATAACATTATTAAAAATCTTTGCCATGCTTTTTTATTTTGTAATCTTTTCTCTTTAGGTATTTTCTTATCATCATCAGTTTCTAAATCTTCTCCAGCTAACTGACAAAAACCTCCAATAGGAATAGCTCTTAAATTATATACAGTTTCACCTTTTTTAAATCCCCATATTTTAGGACCCATTCCTAATGCAAATTCATATACATAAACTCCATTTAATTTAGCTAATATAAAATGACCAAATTCATGTACAAATACTATTATACCTAGTATTAAAACAAATAATAATATATTAATAATAGTTGACAAATAAATCCCTCCTATAATATTTCAATTAAAATTGTAAATGCTAAAACAACAAATATTAAACTATCAAATCTATCAAGTATACCACCATGTCCAGGAATTATTTCACTAAAATCTTTAACATCATAATATCTTTTAATAGATGAGAATACTAAATCTCCTAATTGTCCTACTAAACATAATACAAATGTTAACATAATAACAGTAACTAAAGGTACAGAACTACTAATAATAGTATTATAAAATACAGTAGCTACAAAAGTACCCATTATAGTTCCTCCAATTAATCCTTCTACTGTTTTCTTAGGACTAATCTTAGGACATAGTTTATGTTTACCTATTAATGAACCAGTAAATAATGCAAATGTATCAGTAATAGTAGTTATCAATAATAAGTATATGATATAAGTAATGTCATAATTACGAGTAATAATAATTAAATTAAAACTTAATCCTATAAATAATACTGATCCTATTAAAAATAATGCATCATTTAAATTATATTTTTCATTATCATTTATAAATACCATAGGACTTATAAATAAAAATATAATTCCAGCCATTACTCTATAATCAAATTTATTAATAAATTCAATTGAACTAGTATTATATAAACAAAAATAACAAGTTAATAAATAAGCAAATATCTTTAATACTAAAGGAAATTTCTTTTTAGTTTCTCTTACTCTTAATAATTCATATAAACCTAAAATACTAAGTACACTCATAAATATAGTAAAAGGAAGTTCCCCTACTATTATAAATGGTACAAATATTAATACTAATACAATAGCACTCACAATTCTCTTTGTCATTTTGCATCTCCAAATCTTCTATTTCTCTTATTAAATTCTAATATAGCTTTATCAAACTCTTCCCCATTAAAATCAGGAAAATAAGTCTTAGGAAAATAAAACTCTGCATAACTAGCTTGCCACATCATAAAATTACTAAGTCTTAATTCCCCACTAGTTCTAATAACAAAATCTAATGGTGGTAAATCTTGATATAAGTTTTTACTTATTAAATCTTCATCTATAGATTCTAAATCTATTTCACCATTCTTATACATTTCACATATCTTCTTAGTAGTATCAACTATCTCAGAATGAGATCCATAATTAATACATACATTAAATACTAATCCAGTATTATTCTTAGTTTTTTCAACTATACTATTCATAGCTTTTAACACTTTTTCTGGAAGAGGATCTTTTCTACCAGAGAATATTACTTTAATATTTCTTTCTATTAAAAAATCTGATCCTTTATCAAATACTCTAGTAAATAAATCCATTAAGAAATCTACTTCTGCTTTTTCTCTTTTAAAATTCTCAGTAGAAAAAGCATATACTGAACAATATTTAAGTCCAACATCAGACATATGTGTACATAACTCCTTAATAGTATCTATAGCTGCCTTATGACCCATAGAACGAATCATACCACGTTCTTTAGCCCATCTACCATTTCCATCCATAATTATACCAACATGAGTTGGCATTATAATTTCTTCATTCATATTATATACCTCATAAATAATTATATACTAAGAACAAAAAAAAAGAAAGTCAAAAGACTCTCCTAAAATTTATCAATATCAATCTTTACATATTTATTATCAGATAAAGCAGAACTAGCTTGTACTAGAGTTCTAATAGCATTAGCAGTACGTCCTTCTTTACCAATAACTCTTCCCATATCAGAATCATCAACCATTACTTGAATAAGTATAACATTTTCTTCTTCTGTAGGAAATTCTTTAACACTTACACTGTCTTTATTAACTACTAAAGATTTAACTATTTCTTCTGTTAATTTTACTAAATCCATGATTACTTACCTTTCTTTTTAGAATCAGCAAATTTCTTCATGATTCCTGCTTCACTAAATAAGTTTCTAACAGTATCAGATACAACTGCACCATTATTTAACCATTTTAAAGCTAATTCTTCATTGATTTTTGTTTCTGAATCAAGTGGTGCATAAGTACCAATTAATTCTAAGTATTGTCCATCTCTAGGTCTTCTACCATCAGTAGCAACGATTCTATAAGTTGGTCTTTTCTTTGCTCCCATTCTTGTTAATCTTAATTTAACTGCCATTAATATCCCTCCATTTCTAAATGCATACATATCATACCAAATAATAATATATCTGTCAACCTTTTTTTGTTAACACTATTTCAATCTATATCCTATATTATATTTATAATATGAAGAATACTCAGTATTCTCAATTATATTATTTAAATCATCAATACTATTAGTTACAATAATAGTATTATTATCTAGAATACTATAATCTTTAAACTCTCTTGTATAATAAACTTTATTATATTTAATTAAGTAT
>CAMOXZ010000005.1 GCA_946629545.1 uncultured Caryophanales bacterium
CATTCGAAAAATGTGCAGATATGTGCATAGCCCCCCTACTTTGAAAGAGGATGATGAATTTTGAAGAAAATTAAGAAGATTAATTATACTTTGTTGAAAGATAGAATTGACACATTAGAAGAAGATAAAAAAACTATATGTTTAGGGTTGTTAAAAGAGTTAATGTTTATGGAAAAAACACTTGAACAGTTAAAAGAAGATATAGAAACTAAAGGAACTATAGTGGTTATGTGTCAAGGTAAGTATGATATTGAAAGAACAAATCCATCTTTACAAAGTTATAATTCTTTAATCAAAAATTATACATCAACTTCAAAGCAATTATTTGATATGTTGCCTAAAGATGATTTATCAGATGATGACTTTGATAATGATGATTTATTATGACATATATTGAAGAATATTATGATTTTATAAAGAAAAATCCAAATAAAGTACCTGAAAAAGTTAAAAAAGTATATAAGATGTTAGTTGAAAACATAAAGAAACCAAAAGTGGTTTCTTTTTTTAATAAGACTACAGGTGAAACTGAAACACATACTTATATATTTGATGAATCCAAAGCCAATAGAGCAATAATATTTATAGAAAAATATTGTAAGCAAAGTAAAGGTAAATGGAATGGAAAACCATTAAAATTACAATTATGGCAAAAGGCTTTTATTCAGGCTATGTTTGGTTTTGTAGATAAAGATACTGGATTAAGGAAATATAAAAAAGTAATCTTATTTGTAGCTAGAAAAAATGGTAAGTCAGTACTTGCTGCTGCTATTGCTACATATATGCTTACAAAAGATGGTGAAGGTGGTGCTGAAGTTTATTCAGTAGCTACTAAAAGAGATCAAGCTAAAATCGTATGGGAAGAAGCAAAAAAAATGATAAAGAAATCGCCCAGCTTGGCTAAAAGGATTCGTTGCTTAATTGGTGGTATTTATTATGATGCTACTGATAGTTTATTTAGAGCATTAGCTTCTGATAGTAATTCATTAGATGGTTTAAATGCTCATTTTGTAGTAGCTGATGAAGTACATGCTTGGAAAGATAAAAATCTTATGGATGTTATGTATGATTCAATGTCAGCTAGAGAACAACCAATGTTATTAGAAACATCTACTATGGGAACTATAAGACAAAATGTATTTGATATAGATTATGATTATAGTTCAGGTGTAATAGATGGAACTATTGAAGATGAAACACTTTTGGCTATCATTTATGAATTAGATGATGAAAAAGAGTGGGTTAATGAAGAATGTTGGTTTAAAGCTAATCCAGCTTTAAATACTATTAAGTCATTAAAAGATTTAAGAGATAAAGTTGAAAGAGCAAAACAAAATCCAATAGAATTAGTTAATTTATTATGTAAAGATTTTAATGTTAGACAAAATAGTGTTAATGCTTGGCTTACATTTGATGATCTTAATAATGAAGAAATATATTCTGATTGGAAAGACTGTTATTGTATAGGTGGATGTGATTTATCAAGTACAACCGACTTAACCTGTGCAACCTTGTTGGGTGTAGTTAAAGGTAAGATAAGAGTTAAGCAAATGTACTGGATACCTACTAATAGTTTAGAGAAAAAAGTTATTGATGATAAGATACCATATGATAAGTGGTTAAAGAATGGTTTATTAAGATTATCTGGTGATTCTAAAATTGATTATCATGATGTAACAAGTTGGTTTATGGAACAAGTACAAGAATTTGACCTTAGACCTCTTTGGTTAGGCTATGATAGTTGGAATGCTCAATTTTGGTGTGATGAAATGAAATCATATGGTTTTAATATGGTTGAAGTAAGACAAGGTTATAAAACTGAATCAGCACCACTAAAACAAATGAAAGCTGATTTAATGGATAAGAAGATAAATTATAACAATAATCCAATATTAAAATGGAACTTATCAAATGTAGTAGTAAAAGTAGATGATAATGAGAACATAATGTTATCTAAAGAAAAGGCAAGACAAAGAATAGATGGTGTTGCAAGTTTAATGGATGCTTATGTTATTTATATAAATAAACAACAAGAATATTTGAATTATATCAATGAGGAGGTATAAGTATGGCTGAAAGAAGAAGTTTATTTAGTAGGATATTTGGAAGTGATAAATCAACACCAAGTCCACCTAAGTCCACTGAGTTTAGAATTTTAGATGATAATAAAGCTGTATTTACAACTTATAAAGGTGATTTTGAAAATGATCCTGACATAAGAGCATGTGTTGATACAATAGCAAGAAATGCTGCAAAATTAAATCCAAAGCATTTAAGATATTTTAATGGAAAATTAGAAATACTAAATAATTCTAATATATATAAATTGTTATCTAAGCAACCAAACGAATTACAAAATGCTTTTAAGTTTAAATATCAAGTTATTTATTCATTAGAGTTGTATAATAATTCATTTATTTATGTACAAAAAAATAAAGACCTTAAAGTTACTGGTTTATATCCATTAAACTTTAATCAATGTAAATTGTATGAATATGAAGGCAAAATATGGGTAGAATTTCAATTTGGAAGAAGCAAAAAGAGATTTGTACCATATGATGATGTTATTCACTTAACAAGATTTATATCTGAAGATGGTATATTTGGTGGAAATACAAAACCAATAGTTAAGGCTTTATCCATTAAGCATATTATGGATGAAGGTATAGTTAATGCAATTAAAACAACTCAAAGTATCAAAGGTGTTATTAAGTCTACTCAAGCTATGTTAAAACCTGAAGATGTTAAGAAAATGAGAGATCAATTTGTTAAAGATTTTATTGAAGAAAGTGATAATTCAGGTATTGGTGGTTTAGATGCAACTACAACATTTGATCCAGTTAAAATTGAACCAACAACAGCTGCTGAGTATCAAGTAAAAGAAATAGATGATAAAGTACTTGCTTACTTTGGCTTAAGTGAAGAAATAATACATTCGAAATATGATGAAAATCAATGGAATGCTTTTTATGAATCAGTACTTGAACCTATAGGTATTCAAATGAGTTTAGAATTTAGTAATAAATTATTTACACCAACTGAAAAGAATTTTGGTAATGAAATTATATTTGAATCTAATGCCTTACAATATGCAAGTAATAGTACAAAAATAAGTTTATTAAGATATGGTAATAACATTATGACTATTAATGAATTAAGAGAAGTATTTAATTTATCACCAAGAGATGATGGTGATGTTATTATGCAAGATGTAAATCATAATATATTAGATAGTTCTAATGATGATAATGAAGGAGGTAATGAAAATGAAGGAAATTAGAAAATTAGATTTACAATTTAGAGCTGAAAAAAATGAAGATAACAAAATGGAAATTAAAGGTTATGCTGCTGTTTTTAATAGTCCTGAAACATATGATTATACTGAAGTAATTGCACCAACAGCATTTGATGATGCTGATATGTCTGATGTAGTTCTTAGATATAATCATAATGATAGTTTTATGGTATTAGCAAGAACTAGAAACAAATCATTAAACCTATCAGTAGATGAAAAAGGTTTATTTATGGATGCAATATTACAAGATGATATTCAAGCACATAAAGATATTTTTAATGCTATACAATCAGGTTTAATTGATAAGCAATCATTTGCATTTAGTGTTGAAGAAGATAATTATGATTATGAAACTGATACTAGAACAATAACTAAAATTGGTAAGTTATTTGATACATCAGTAGTAGATCAACCATTCTACAATGCAACTGATGTAAGTGTTGCTAGAGATGTTAATAATGATGAATTCTTAACTCGTAGAGCTGAATTAAGAAAAGCTCATGAAGAACAAATTGCTGAAGAACAAAGAAAACAACAATTACAAGAGTTAAAAGACAAAGTTATTGCAAAAATAGGTTAATACAGTAATGAAAAAGTATCTGGATAGATACTTTTTTTGTTGGTGGATACTAACATAAACTGTTTAATAAATCCTGGATAGGAATAATAGACTTTTAATGATTATAAGGTAGTCTTAAAAGAATAAAACTAATCAAATATTAATAAGGAGGCTTTTTTAGAGATGACTAGAAAAGAAGAAATTGAAACTCGTAAAGAGGAAATCAAATCTGAAATAGCTGCTGCTGAAACTACTGAACAAGTAGAACAATTAGAAAAAGAAGTTGATGCTTTAAATGAAGAAGTTACAGCTATTGAAGAACATGAACAAAATGAGGGTGTAGCTAAAGAACTTGAAGAATCAAGTTCAGAAGCAAAAGAAATTGTTATGGAGGAAAAGAAAATGGAAAAAAGAAAATTTGATTTATCAAGCAAAGAATATAGAAGTGCTTGGGCTAAGAAAGTAATGGGATTATCTGAAGATAAGTTTACTGAAGATGAAATAAGAGCTTTAGGTGATGCTGTTACAACAACAGCTACTACATTTGTTGGTAGTACAGCTGATACACAAGGTATAAACAATGGTGGTTTATTTATACCTACAAGTGTTAGAGAAGAATTAATGGAATTAATTTCTAAAGAATCACCAATTTTTAGAGATATTAGAAAGTTAGCTGTTAATGGTAATGTTGATCTACCTTACTTATTTGAAGCAGATGATGCAGCATGGTATGTTGAATTAACTGATACTAAAAATGAAGGTATTGAATTTAAGAACTTACAATTAACTGGTTGGGAACTAGCTAAAGATGTAGTTATTACTTGGAAATTAGAAGAAATGGCTGTTGATTCATTTATTGAATTTATAATTGATGAATTATACAACAAAATGGGTAAGGCTTTAATAAATGCTGTTATCTATGGTGATGGTGAAGCTAAACCTACTGGTGTAACTAATGGCTTAGTAGCTGTAACTACTGGTGCTAACCAAATTGAAAATATCTTAAATACTTATAGATCATTATCTCAAGATGCTAAGGTTGGAGCTAAAGTTTATATCTCACCTGAAGCTAACTTAGATATTGTTTCTTATAAAGATAATAATGGAAATTATCCATTCTTAGCTGGTGTACCTGCTGTTAAAGGTATTGATATTGAAGTTGATCCATATTTAGCTAACAATGATGTTGTTGCTGGTAATATGAGAAACTATATCTTAAATGAAAATACACCTGTAAGATTAGATAAAGAATCTACTGTTAAAGGTAGAAAAGTAATTTATGGTGCATATGGTATCTATGATGGTAAAGCTAAACCAGGTGCATTTGCATTAGGAAGAAAATCAATATCTGCTTAATTAACTTAGAAAGAAGGTTAGACTATGCTAGAAGAAATTAAAAAAATTCAAGGCATAAATCATACTGATTTTGATACAATGATAAATACTTGGATCAATTCAGCTAAACTTGATTTGAAAAGTATTGGCATAGTCAGTACTTTAATAGATAGTCCTGATGATTTAATTCAAAATGCAATTATTAATTATGTATTAAGTTTTTTAGATGTTGTTAATAGTGAAATGTATTCTAAATCTTATGCTCTTATGAAAGACCAAATAAGACACACTAAAGAATATATTGAAGTAATTAGATTAGATGGTGATTAGTATTTATGGAATATACTGAAATAATATATTTAATAGGTAGTACTATTGAGGAAGATGATATTGGTAATCAAATATCATCTTCTGAAACATCTACTAAATGCTATGCTAAAAAACAAAGTTTAAGAACTAATGAATTCTATAGTGCTGTAGAAGCTGGATTATCACCAAGTTGTGAATTTGTTGTTAAAAAACTAAATTACAATGGTGAATCTGAACTTGAATGGAATAATACAAGATTTCAAATAATTAGGACAGTTGATCCTAAAAATAAGTTTGATATTGTATTAGTATGTTCTAAAAAGATAGGTGTTAATTAATGTCTGATTCAATATTAGATATAAAAGATATACTTAATGATTATTCTTTAGATGTTCAAGAAAGTATCCAAGAAGAAGCTGAAAAAGTGGCTAAAAAAGGTGTTAATGATTTAAAAGTAAATTCACCTAAAAGAACTGGCAAATATGCTAAAGGCTGGAGGGTTAAAACTATTAAAGGTAAAGGCTTTGTAGAATGTACTATACACAATGCTACAAATTATCAATTAACACATTTACTTGAAAAAGGACACTTAACAAGAACTGGTAAAAAAGTTGCTGCTAAAAAACATATTGAACCAGTGGAACAAAAATTAATAAAAGAATATCAAAAGAATGTTGAAACTATTATTAAAAATGGAGGTTAGTTATGAAATTCAAAGAATTATTTGATTTACTTAAAACTTTGAATATACCTGTTGCATATGACCATTTTGATTCAAATAAAGAAATCAATCCACCATTTTTGGCATATAGAGAAGTTAGTATTAATACATTTAAAGCTGATAACAAGTCATTTTATAGACCATATGAATATGAAATAGAACTTGTTACTGAAATTAAGGATATTGCATTAGAAGAACAAATAGAAGAACTATTTAATAATAATAACATTCCATATGATAAATCTGATGAAGTATGGGATGATGATGAAAAGATATATCATAATTTTTATAATATATAGGAGGTAAAATTATGGCAAGTAAAAATAAAGTTAAGTTTGGTTTATCAAACTGTTATATTGCACCATATACTGTAGGTGAACAAGGTGCTATCACTTATGGAACACCTATTGCTATACCAGGTGCTGTAAACTTATCATTATCACCAGTTGGTGATTCAAATGATTTCTATGCTGATAATATCATCTATTTCAATTCTACAGCTAATCAAGGTTATGAAGGTGATTTAGAAATTGCTATGATACCTGATTCAATTAGAACTGAAATATTAGGTGAAACAGTTGATGCTAATGGTGCTTTAATTGAAGATGCAAATGCTATACCTAAAGGTTTTGCTTTTGGTTTCCAAATTAATGGTGATGCCAAAAATAGAAGATTCTGGTATTATAATTGCTCATTAAGTAGACCAGCTAATAATGGTGCTACTACTGAATCAACTATTACACCACAAACTGATACATTATCAATGAAAGCTATGCCAAGATTAACTGATAATAAAGTTAGAGCTATGATGGAATTATCAGATACTAATACTTCAGCATACAATTCATTCTTTGAATCAGTTTATGAAGCTTCAATATCAGTATAATTAAGACTACTCTTATGAGTAGTACAAAGGGCTATTCATAAGAGAATAGTCTTTTTTAGTATTCATAAGATAAGGAGGTATTTTATGGCAAACAAGAATATAAAAGGTATTACTATTGAGATAGGTGGAAATACTACAAAATTGCAAGATGCTTTAAAAGGTGTAAATAAAACAATATATTCAACTAATAGTGAATTAAAGCAACTTAATCAAGCATTGAAACTTGATCCAAAGAATACTGAATTATTAGCTCAAAAGCAAGAAGTATTAGCTAAGAATATCACAGCTACTTCTAATAAGTTAAAAGATTTAAAAGAAGCTCAAAGACAAATGGGTGATTATAGTAAACTTACTGATGAACAAAAAGAAAGCTATAGAGCTTTAAGTGTAGAAATAACTAAGACTGAACATGCTTTAAAAGGTATGAGTGATGAACTACAAAAAGCAAGTAATTCTAAACATGACTTTAGTGGTTTAAAAGATGGTTTATCTAAAGTTGGTGATGTAGCTAAAGGTGTAGCTGTTGCTGTATCCAGTGCTGTTGTTGCTGCTAGTGCAGCTATAGGTAAAGTAGTTGCTGATGGTGTTAAATCATATGCACAATACGAACAAAATGTAGGTGGTGTAGAAACACTATTTAAAGATTCTGCTCAAGAAGTTATTAATAATGCTAAGAATGCTTATAAAACAGCTGGTGTTAGTGCAAATGAATATATGGCTGGTGTAACAAGTTTTTCGGCATCCTTACTTCAATCAGTAGCTGGGGATACACAATATGCTGCTGAAATAGCTGATATGGCATTTCAAGATATGTCTGATAATGCTAATAAGTTTGGTACTGATATGTCATCTATCCAAAGTGCTTATCAAGGATTTGCAAAACAAAATTATACAATGTTAGATAATCTTAAATTAGGTTATGGTGGTACTAAAACTGAAATGGAAAGATTACTTGCTGATGCTGAAAAAATCAAAAAAGAAGTTGATGGTGTAGATATTGATTTTGATATTAATAAATTATCTGATGTTTATGAGGCTATTCATGTTATACAAACTGAATTAGGTGTAACTGGTACTACAGCTAAAGAAGCAAATGAAACAATATCAGGTTCAGCTGCTGCTATGAAAGCAAGTTGGGATAACTTTTTAAATGGTAGTGGTTCAGTTGAAGATTTATCAAAAACTATTACTACATTCTTAAATAATGTATTAAAAGCAATTAAAAAGTTAGCACCTGATATTATTAAAGGCTTAATTAGTCTATTTAAGGAAATAGGACCTACATTAGCAAGTATGATTAGTGAATTAATACCAATGGTTATTGAAGGTGCTAAAGAGTTGATACAAGGATTAATAGACTTTATAAATAATGATTCAGAACAATTTGTTACAATGGCTGTAGATATGTTAAATAATATAGTTATGTTCATATTAGATAACTTGCCATTATTATTAGAAGCAACCATTAAGATAATTGCTCAATTAGCTACTGGTATAGCTCAAGCAGCACCTGATCTAATACCAGCAATAGTAGACTGTATTATTTTGATGGTCGAAACCTTAATTGATAATTTAGATTTATTAGTAGATGCAGCAATAGAATTAATTTTAGCTTTAGCTGAAGGAATTATGAACGCATTGCCTAAATTAATTGAGAAAGTACCAGAAATAATTATTAAATTAGTTCAAGCAATAATAAGAAATGCACCTAAGTTGTTAGAAGGTGCTGCTGAATTAATTGGTAAATTAGTTGAAGGTTTAGTTGATGGTATATCTAAAATTGCTGAAGTTGGATGGCAATTAATAGAAGGTTTATTAAATGGTATCAAAGAAGGATGGAATAAACTTAAAGAAGGTGCTAAAGATGTTGGTAATGGTATAGTAGATTTCTTTAAAGGTGTATTTGGTATACATTCACCATCTAGAGTATTTAGAGAAGAAATAGGTAAGAACTTGGGTTTAGGTTTAATTGAAGGTATTGAAGATACTGAATCAATGGTAGATAAAGCATTATCTGATCTAGCAAATGGTATGGAAGCATCAGTTAATCCAACTATTAATCCTAAAGCAAATAGCAATCCAATTATTATTCAAATAGAAAACTTTAATAATACAAGACAATCTGATATTGAACAATTAGCTCAAGAATTAGAATTTTATAGAAGAAATGCTGCTCTAGCTAAAGGAGGTACAACTAATTATGAATAATATTAAATGGAATGGAACATTATTATTTAATAAGGGTATTATTGTTGAAAAAATACCTCCTATTACTAAAGCAAAAAAAAGAATAACTCAATATACTATACCAGGTAGAAATGGTGTGTTACATGTTGATAATAATACATATGAACCATTTAGTTTATCTTTAGAATGTCATTATAGAGAAGATAATGCTAATGTAGATGAACTTAAAACTTGGTTAGATGGTTTTGGTAGATTATCATTAGATGGTGTTAGATACTATGAAGGTGTATTAAATAATAATATATCTTTTGATAAAGTACAAAACTTTAGAAAGTTTATACTATCTTTTATGTTAAATCCAATAGCTAAAAGTATAGAAGAAACTGAAGAAAATATTGATGTTACTCAAGCTACTAATTACATAGATGTTGGAGGTAACTACAAAACATATCCTAAAATAACTATTGAATCAACTGGTACAGTAATAATAAGAATAAATGAAATAACATTTACTTTATATAATACTAATGGTGAATATATACTTGATTGTGAAGAAAAAGAAATAATTAAAAATAATCAAAGTATGAGTAGTATTATGAGTGGTGATTTCCCTTATTTAGTACCAGGTGAAAATGAGATATTTATATCAGGTGGAGGAACTATAACAAGTATGTCTATTGAATATAATGAAGCATATTTATAGGAGGTAATCACATGATTATATATAATAAAAATGAAACTAATTTTGATACTAATGGTTTAGGTTTCTTAACTGATATATTAAGTGCATCAGTTATAGATGAATTAAATGGTGATTATTCATTAACATTTGATTATCCTATGAATGCTAAAAATGGTGATAAATTAGTTGAAGATAATATTATTAAATGTAGAGTTGCTGATGGTAGTCAACAACTCTTTATTATTACAAGTGTTATTAAAACATATGATACATATAGAGTTACTTGTAGACATATATTTTATAAATTGTTATATAACTTTGTAGAAGATGTATATCCACAAAACTTAAATGCTGCTGATTTTTTAAATTGGATTTTATATAGAACTCAATATGCAAATGAATTTACTGGTTATTCAGATATATCTACATTAAGATCAGCTAGATATGTTAGAAAGAATCCAGTTGAATGTATATTAGGTGAAGAAAATTCAATGGTTAATTTATATGGTGGTGAAATTAAAAGAGATAATTTTAAAATATATTTTAATGCTAGAGTAGGTAATGATGAAGGTGTTAAACTTATATTTGGTAAAAACATAACTGGTATTAATATTAATATGGATATTAGTAATTGTTATACTCGTATAATGCCAATGGGATATGATGGTATATTACTACCTGAAAAATATGTTGATAGTGATTTAATAAATAATTATCCATATCCTAGAATAGCATTAATGAAGTTTGAAGATGTTAAATATGATCCGAATAGTTCTGATGCTTATCATACATTAGAAGAAGCATATCAAGCATTAAGAGATAAAGTTGCTGAACAATATGAAGCTGGTATTGATAGACCAGCTGTTAATATTTCAGTAGATTGGTTAGAATTATCTAAAACTGAAGAATATAAAGAATATGCTAGTTTAGAAAGAGTACATTTAGGGGATACAATATATGCTAATATATTAGGTACTACATTTACTACAAGAGTTATTAAAACTACATATAATCCATTAACTGATACTATTGAAAGATTTGAAATAGGTACAGTTAAGGCTAGTATTGGTGATTCAATAAATCAAATGAATAAAGTTATAACTCAATTTAGTCCATCTACTATATTAGAAGAAGCTAGAGATAATGCTACAAGTTTAATAACTCAAGCTATGGGTGGATATATATATAAAACTAATAGTGAATTATATATAATGGATACCAATGATCCTAATACAGCTGAAAAGGTGTGGAGGTGGAATATTAATGGTCTAGGCTATTCATCTACTGGTATTAATGGACCATATGGTATAGCTATGACTATGGATGGTTCTATTGTTGCAGATTATATAACAACTGGTACATTAAATACTAATGTTATTCAAGGTTATGATAGTTTAGTTATTCAGGTAACTGATAATACTGGCAATTTAAGTACATTAACACAAACAGTTGCTGAATTAAATTCAAAGATACAAGATGTATTAGATATTACTACATCTGGTGAATCTGATGTTGGTTTAGTTACTTTATATAACATTAATGGTAGTGAACCTATTATGTTGCAAGTACATCCAATTAATACTGACTTAACTAATTTATATCCTAGAGAAAATTTATATCCAGGTAATAGTTTATATCCTCATAACTCAATTATTAGATTTACTAATAAAGAAACAAGTGAAGTTATAGATTATTCTATACCAGGTGATTTATTATACTTAAATGACCAAGTATTTGATACATTCTATTTGAGTTATGATGAACATATATGCCAAATTACTCATAATGTAGGTATTAATGCTCAAGGTCAAAAGTATGCTTTAGATACACCAATAATTGAAACATTTGAATATCCATATATTGAATTAACTACTGGTAATGAATATGATATACAATTAGTAGGTATAACAAGTGGTTATTTATTTGTTAGATTAATGGCTGCTAATATTTATACTACACAATTTGCTACTCGTTCTGAGGTACAACAAACAGCTGACCAAATAAGAACTGAAGTATCAAGAGAATATGCTACTAAAGATGAAATGACATCATCTATTACACAAACAGCTGATTCTATTAATTTAGAAGTAAGCAAAAAAGTAGGTAATACTGAAGTTATATCAAGAATTAATCAAAGTGCTGAAGCCGTACAAATTCAAGCAAATAAAGTAGATTTACAAGGTTATACAACATTTACTGATTTAGCAACTGGTGGTAGATCTATTATTAATGGAGCTAATATAACAACAGGTACATTAGATGCTAGTAAAGTAAATGTTACTAATATTAATGCTAGTAATATAACTGGTGGTACTATTAATGGTAATAATGTAACTGTTACTAATTTGAATGCTAGTAATATTAAGTCAGGAACTTTAAATGGTAGCCAAGTAAATATTACTAATCTAAGTGCAAGTAATATAACTGGTGGTAGTCTTACAGCTGGGCAAATTAATTATCAATATTATGCTGATGGTCAATGTTTTTTCAGAGTAGGTCCTGGATATGCTAATAATCCATATATGTCAGCAATTAATTTAGCTAGAGGACATGGTGGTATATCATTTAGGTCAAGTGATGCTGCTAATTCATTAGGTAATCAAAGAGGTTATTTAAGGATGGTTTCTGATAATGGTGTTCTCTATATGAATGCTGATGGTGGTTTAAATCTAGCTGGTATTAGATTATATGATAATTATGTTCATGCTGGTAATTTAGCATTAGGTGGTAATTACTTAAATGCTGATAGTGGTAATCTTAATTTAAACACTGGTTCATCAAATGCTGTATATGCAAATGGTACAAGAGTTGGTAGTTATTCAGATAAAAATACCAAAAAGAATATTAAAGAGATAGATAATAAATTTATTGATAAATTATTAAATGAAATAAGAAATCTACCTACATATTCATATGATTATAAAGATGAATTTGGAGGGGAAAAAGATAATTTAGGTATTATAATACAAGATTTTGAAAATAATGATATATTGGGTAAATCACTACATATAACTGAATATTTAGGTATGAAAAAATATAATCATGAAGATTTATCTCAAGTTAATTTAGTAGTAATTAAATCATTATTAGAAAAAATTGATAAACTAGAAGAAGAAATTAATAATCTAAAAGGAGGTAATAAATAATGGCTTATAATAAAACAAATTGGCAAAATGACCAAGCACCAGCAATTAATGCTACAAATCTTAATAAGATAGAACAAGGTATCTTTAATAATGATGCCTTGTTATCATCTATTATGAATACATTAGGTATTGATACTCAAACATGGGTTAGTACTGATTCATATGTTGAAGGGCAAGTAGTTGTTTATAATAATCAATTATATAAAAATATAACTGGTAATTATACCACTACACCACCTAATGAAGATACTACTAACTGGTCATTAACAAATATGAAAGATATGCAATATCCAGTTGGTAAAGTTGAAATATTTTATGATACATTAGACCATTCTAATTATATGGGTTTTACTTGGGAAAGAACAGCTGTTGGTAAAACAATAACTGGTTATGATTCAACTGATACTGATTTTGATACTATTGGTGAAACAGGTGGTAGCAAAACACATACATTAACAACAAATGAATCAGGGATTGTAAATCTTACATTAGGTGCAACAACTCAAAGTGCTACATTAGCAGCTATACCATTTTATGAAGGTATGATACCAGCTTATAAGTCGAGTGCAAATCCATATTGGGATGCTAACTTAGCTAACAAAGTACAACCACATAGTATTATGCAACCATATCAAGTATTTGCTATATGGAAAAGAATATCTTAGGAGGTTAATATGCAACAACAAAACTTTGAAACTGAAGTGCTAACTAGATTAGCTGTTATTGAATCCAAATTAGATAATTATAAAGAAATAGAAGATAAAACTAATAGAGCATATAATTTATCTAAAGAGAATTATAAAGAAATAGAAGAATTAAAAGATAGAACTAAATGGTTAAGTAGAACATTATTAGGTGCTATACTTACAGCAATAATAGGTATTGTATTTATTTATTTACAAATTGGTTTAGGAATTAAGTAATTGACAAATATTAATTATCCTATATAATAAGCCACCAAAAAGGAGGTTTATTATGAAATTGATGCAATATACATATAACTTTGATCCTGAGATGTATAGATATATATTAAATTCAAATATACTTAATAAAAAGAAGAATGAACATAAGATATTTAAGAAACTGGTACAAGGTTATAATTGTGAAGATATAAGCAAAACATGTCATTATAGTATTAGAACAATACATAATAGAAGAAAGGATATTTATTTAAAGACTAAAAAGTACATGATTTAGTCTTTTTTTGTAATATAAATTAAATATTTGCAGAAAACCTGCAGAAATAGGATTTATTTTACTAAATTTGCTATTTATTTTTAGGCAAATGTTAGGTAATAATGCAAGTACAATATTAGGCAATTATTAGGCATGTGATAATTTTTTGTACTTGATATTATCTGATAGCAATTTAAAATACATCACCTAAGAGGTGTGTGTATGTTTAAATTAAAACTAACAAAACAAGAAATAGAAGAACTAAAGTCTAAAATATATTTAAGTGAACTACAAGAAAGAATACTTGAGTATAGATTAAAAGAATATTCTATAACTCAAATGGCTGTATTAGAAAATTGTAGTGAACCAACTATAAATAGACAAATAAAGAAAATTAAAGACAAGATAATGAAGGTATTATAATATCTTCATTTTTTATTTTTAAAGAGGAGGTGTAAAGATGGAGGTTTTTCAATTATTAGTATGTGCTTGTTTAGTAGAAGCTATATGGGAAAATATCAAAATGATATGGCAAGATGGTAAGTTATCTATTGATAGAATAGGATCACTTGTAATTGGTATATTAGTATGTGTTCTAACTAAAGTAGATATTTTTGCTGTTGTTCAAATTCCTATCTCAATAGCTTATGTAGGTAGTGTGCTAACAGGTATAATTGTATCTCGTGGTGCTAACTTTGTTCACGATTTACTTGAAAAAATTAATTCATTTAATAAATAGGAGGCTGTATGAGTTTTGTAGAAAGAAATAAAAAACCAAAAAAAGATAATAAAAATTATTATTCTGACTATAACTACTTTTTTCCAAAATGGGAAAATCAATGTACTTGGTATGTACTTGGTAGATTACTTGAATTAGGTGTATCTAGAGCTGATTTATATAAAAAACTACCACATACAAATGCTGAAAACTGGTACAATGATACTAAATATCCTAAACAAAAGAAAGCTGAACCTGGATGTTATATCGTTTATTCGGCTGGTAAAACACATCATGCTGCTGATGGTATGGGACATGTTGCTTTTGTTGAACATGTTTATCCTGATAAAAGTATAAGAATCACTGAATCAGGTTCAAATATGAAATTTCAATCAAGAATAATTCCATATCCATATAATTTTTACTTAAATGTTAAAAATAAAGAAAACTATAAATTAGATGGTTTTGTTAGAGTACTTGATTGTTCACCAGATAATTACTGGGTTGAAGGTCAAAAATATAGAACTATAAAGAAAAAATATTTAAGATATGACCACTGTGTAGGTAAAAATAAAGTACCATATAAAAACCTAAGTGCATCAGCTCAAGCTAAGTGTACTAATATTGGTGGATATGCTAGAACTAAAATAGATGCTCAATATACTTTTTATGGTTTTGCTGTTGATACTAAAGGTAATATATGGGCTACTACAACACCTGATGGTAGAAGTTATAAGATTTGGATTTGTGTAGAAGATAGTACTGGTAAACAAGTAGTTAAGGTGTAATATGGAATATGACTTTGATTGGGATGCCTATATATTATATTTAGGAACTGATGCTGATAACTATGTTAAAGCAATACCATGCAAAACACTTGAAAAAGTTGAGTATGAATTAAATAATGCTGATCTATATGAAAAATATTTGGTTAAAGGAATCAGTTTTAGTAGGCAAATAGAAGATATTATAATGAGAGGTAGAATAGAACCTAATAGAACAAGAAAAAGAAGATAATTATTAGATAGAAAAAGGATAAGATGTTGATAATCTTATCCTCTTTTTTTGTGCAATAATTTAATTAGAAAGGAGCAAGAATATTGATTGTATTTTAAAACAATACATATTAATTAAACTTGCTCTTTTCACATTTTATGGAGGGTAAAAATGTATAACAATATGTATGGGTTTAATTCAGTACCAAGTGTAGATAGAATAGATGCACAAATAAATGAATTAAAGAAAATTAAAGAACAAATGCAAAAGCCAGTTCAACCACCTACAAGTCTAACACAAAACTTCCAATTAGCACCTACAACTAGAGAAACATTAAAATATGCTGAATCAATAGATGAAGTACAAAATGACATGGCTGTTGGTGATGTACCTTACTTTAGTAAAGATATGAGTGTATTATGGCTGAAAAACAGCAAAGGTGTTATTAAAACTTATGAATTAAATGAAATAATACCTAAAGATGAAAAAGACTTACAAATAGAGTTTTTACAAGCTCAAATTGATGAATTAAAGAAAGGAATAATAAACAATGAACAATGTGATACAAATGTTGCTTCAACAAAAGATACAACAAATACCTCAAGGTATGATGAATCAGATGGAACAACAACTAAAAAGAGCAAATCCTCAAGCATTCAAAGAGTTTCAACAAGCAAAGAAGAATAATATTGATCCAAATGAATACTTGCAACAAATAACAAATAATTTTAGTCCTGAAATAAAAAAACAATGGGATTCAATGATGAAAGGTATCAACACTAAATAGTGTAGATATAAATTATAGAAAGGAGCAAGAGAAACTATGAATGGTTCAAATGGTATACAACCAACTGTTGAACTAGCTACTACAAATGGTAATGGATTCTATCCTTATCCATTTATGTATGGTAATGGTTATGGTAACAATGGTGGTATCTTCGGTTCAGATGGCATTTGGGCAATCGTTTTACTTGCATTATTATTCAATAATGGAGGTTTCGGTGGCTTTGGTGGTTGGGGTGGTAACAATGTTGCTACTACTGACTTTGTTTCTTCTGAATTTACTCAAAGAGATATAAATCAATTATCTAATACTGTTACTACTCAATATGGCAATTTAAGTACTCAACTATGTAACTGTTGCAGTGATATAAATGCCAATGTATCTAATGGTTTCTATAATACAGCAAACAACTTATGTAATTTAAGAAGTGATGTATTAATGGGTAATGCTAATACTCAAAGAGATATATTAGTTCAAACTACTCAATTAGAAAACCAATTAGGAATGACTAGCCTACAAGGTTTAGCTAGATTAGATTCATGTTGTTGTGATATTAAGAATGCTATTCGTGAAGATGGTGAACAAACTAGAGCTTTAATTACTCAAAATACTATTCAAGATTTAAGAGATAGATTAACAGCTGCTAAAGATGTAATTAGTGATAGAGAACAAACTGATACTATCTTATCAAGATTACAACCTACACCAACACCAGCATATTTAGTTTCTAGTCCTTATCAATCATTAATTAATACTGGTATTACTAATGGTTGTGGATGCAACAATGGTTGTGGAAACTATTATGGAACGAATATCTATTAAAAGCAAACAGTAGATTACTACTATCCTGATTACAGGAACTTGCTAAATTATGTTATTGCAATTTAATGTGCAAAACAATAGAGGTAGCAAGTCTACCTCTTTTATTATTTTAATGAAAGGAATGATATATATGATACAAACAAGTATTAATGAACCAACACCATTAACTAGCAATACAAGTCCTATAGTATTTGATACTACTGATCTTAGAACTAGATGTGCATTTTGTAGTAATGGTGGATGGTTAGATTATCAAGATGGTAATCCAATATTTAAGTTATTTGGTAATGGATATACTGGATATTATAATTTTAATTTTAGTTGTTCAATTTCATCAAGTACACCAGGTGTAATTGCTGTTGGTTTATATGAAGATGGAATATTAATTCCAGATTCAGTTAGAGCTGTTACTATTGATGCTGCTAATGATTATGAAACAATATCATTTAATAGAAAGAAAAGAGTATGTCCTAGAGGTACTACAAATATAACTGTAGGAGCTGTAGGTAGTGTACCAACACCTAATGATCCTACTACACCAATAGTAACTCAAATACCAATTATAACTAATGCTATATTTAATATTGCTAGAACTAATCAATAATGAAAGTAGATAATTTAAGTCTGATATTACAAGCATTAAGTCTACAAATATTATTTAAAGACTATAATAATGCTGATTTAATGCAAGAACTACAAAAACAAGATAAAAACTACTTTGAAAAAATCATTGAACAAAACAATGAAATAATTAGGTTATTGAAGGAAGGAAGTGAAAAGAGTGGAAAACGAAGTAATTGAAAAAACTGAATCATCTATTAAGAGAATTGTAGATGAAGGATTAACAACCAATAATATTGATTTGTTATATAAATTATCTAAAATAAAACATATGGCAAAGGAGGATATGAATATGAATAATAATTATAATGGTTATTATAATTATAGAAATTATGATGTTGGTAGAATGCCAGGATTTAATAGTTATGGTGAAAACCAATATGGTAGACAAGGGCAAGATATGAAATATCGTGGATATGAATCACTTGATCGTATGTATAATGAGTATGGTAGATACGAAGAAGGTAGACAAAGATATGGTAATAATGAAGATACCAAAAGAAGTCTTAAATACATGTTGGAATCAATGGAAGATTTTGCTAGAAAATTAAAAGAGGATGCTCAAAACCAAGAAGAAATTGAAATGATTAGACAAACAGCTCAAAGAATAGCACAAATGTAATGTTTAGATATTATAATGCTAATATATTAGGCAATTTTGTAAATGACTGTACTATTAGAGCTATTAGTCTAGCTGAAGGCAATACTTGGGATGAAACTTATGATAAATTAAGTAATTTAGCTCAACAAGAAGGAACAATGATGGATGATAAATATTTTATAAGAAATTATCTTAATAAAAGATATAGGAGGGTAAATGTAACTGGATCAGTAGGGCAAGTTGCTGCTGAATATTCAGATAAAGTATGTCTTATAACAATGCCTTCTCATATTACTTGTTCAGTCTATGGCTGTGTAGTAGATTCGTTTGACTGTAGACATAGACCAGCTGAATTCTTATGGATAGTAAAAGATTAGAAATTAATTCTAATCTTTTTATTATTAAAAATCATTTTAAATGGCATTTTAGACACTTTTAAGCATTTTTAGTATATTTATACATAAATAATATAAAAGTAGGTAAAAACCTACTAATTTAATTATCTAATTTGTTTCTTAGGTCTATTGCTTTATTAATAATATCAATATAATCATCAAGATTATTATAATATGATATCCAAAATAACTCATTTTTATTTTTTTGTTGTGTAAATAATGGTGAATCAATATATTCTTTTTTATATGGATTAACCATAAATATTTTAATCCATTGAGTAGTAGATGTCTTTTTTAATCTAATAATATCAATATTATGATATTGTGCTGTACTATAATTATTTGAATTCTTTACTATTTTAAATAATTCGTTTGGTGCATTCAGTTTATTAATTATATATACTAATTCATCAATTTCATTATCTACATCAACTTTAGATTCTGATATTACTGTTTCATTTTTTATAAAATTATAACCTATTTTAAAACTCATTTTAATACCTCCGTATATTAAAATTATATATCACAATTTGCATAATATCAATTTTAATAATATAATTATACTCTTTAAAGAGGGGAGGTTAGTGTAAGTGAATTACAGTTATATGATAATCTATCAAAAATATAATGGTGATCTATTATATAGAGCTGTGAAAACTAGACCAGGTTATTCTAAAGGTGATAAAACATCTATGGGTTGGAAAGTAATTGATATATTAAGATTATATAATGGTAAATGCTACTCAACTTATGAATATGACACACTACTATCTAAAAAAAATAAAATACATAAAGGCATTAATATTATTAATAAGATAGATATTATAAAATTGATTGAATTTTTAATTGTTGTATATTTTTTTGTTTTTTTGTGTAAAATGTAAAAAATATATTGATTTATAAAAATATATATATTATGATGGATATAACAAAGGTAGACAAAATAGATAATCGTTTACTTATTTTATAAGCTCATACAAGTTTACATAATATATATTTTATGAATTGTTGAGCTGTAAGTAAGTAAACTTACAGCTTTTTTGTTTATCTAATTTAGAAGGAGGATGTATGAAAAACAAGGTCAAGTATAAGACTATTGTTTCAGAACTTGCCAGTCAAGGAATCACATACAAGGAAGCAAGTACTAGGTTAGGTATAACTTATCTAAGTTTTAAGAACAAGCTCAGTGGTAAAAGTGATTGGAAGGTTACTGAGATAGCTGGTCTTATGAATATTTTGAATAAAGATTTTAATTATTTATTTAAACAAGATTTATAGAAAGAGGATGTTATAAATGGAAAGATTAGTATTTAAGAAATGGGTAGAGTATTTGGTTGTATTTATGTTTGTAATTGGTTGGTTTATAATTGGTGCTTTTGAATGGGAAACATTTACACCATACATAATAGGTTTATTACTTATGATTGGTAATGGTATTCTATTAACTCTATTTGGTAGAGATGATGAAAGAAGAACTCATTAATAAATTAGATGAATGGATAGTAGAACAAAAATATCAAGAGTATTCTAAAAACACATTAAAACAATATAAGGCTAATGTATTAAAGTTTATTAATTGGCTACCTGATGATGTTAGGTTATCCAAACAAATAACAATAGATTTTAAAGAATACTTATATTCACTTGATCCTAGACCTTCAACTAATAGCATTAATACTTGGATAGTAGAACTTAATAAGTTTTTAAAATACATTGATAGAAAAGACTTATGTATAAATAAGATTAAACAACAAGTTAAGTCCAGTAATGATGAAGTATTATCTATAGCTGATTATAAAAGGTTATTAAGATTTGCTAAAAGAATGAATTTAATGCAACTTTATTACATTATGAAAATACTTGCTATGACTGGTATAAGAATATCTGAACTTAAATATTTTACTATTGAGAATATTAAAGGTAATTATATAGATGCTTTTAATAAAGGTAAAGAAAGAAAGATAATTTTAAGACAAGACTTAGCAAGAGAGTTAAGAAAATATGCAAGAGAACAAAAACTAAAAGATGGTTATTTGTTTAGGGGTGAAATAGAAAACCAAATGCCAGTTGAATCAACTATATGGAGGCAATTAAAAAAAGTAGCTGGTGCTGCTAGAGTAAATAAAAGTAAAGTACATGCTCATTCATTTAGACATCTATTTGCTCAAGTATTTTTAGATGAATATCCTGGTGAAATAACTGAACTAGCTGATATGTTAGGACATAACTCATTAGAAACTACAAGGTTATATACAAGGTCATCTAATAATCAAAAAAGAAACAAGTTGGAAAAACTAAGTTTCAAATAGGAGGATTATATGGAAAACATTATTTATGATTTTTTAGTAAAAAATTGTAAAGGCAAAGAAAATTTAATTAAGAATAAAGAATTAAGAAAAATATTCAGTATCAATAGTGATAGAGCTTTAAGAGAAATAATACAAAACATAAGAGAAAGTAAAGAATATCCACTTATTATTGGTTCTATATCAGGTAAGTGTGGTGGTTTCTATGTATGTATTAATGATGATGAAATAGAAGAAACTATTAATAATATTAAACATAGAGCAAATCAAATGCTTAGGATGTGTCATATATTAGATTGGAAAAACAAGATCAATGGCTGAAAGAAGAATGTTTGCAAAATCAATAATTGATTCAGATGCTTTTTTAGAAATGCCAATGTCAGCTAGATTACTTTATTATGACTTGGCTATGAGAGCTGATGATGATGGTTTTGTAAATTCACCTAAAAAGATAATGAAGATAGTTGGTGCTACCAATGATGATATGAATATCTTAATAGGTAGAAGATTTGTACTTAACTTTGATAGTGAAATTATAGTTATAAAACATTGGAGAATACACAATTATATCAGAAATGATAGATATAAGGAAACCAACTATATTGATGAAAAATCAATGCTATGTTTAGACAAAAATAAGGCTTATACATTTAAGAATACTGGTGTTGGTATACCAAATGGATACCATTGGGATACACAGGTTAGGTTAGGTAAGGATAGTATAGGTAAGGATAGTATAGATAAGATTAATATAGAAGAAGATGATAATAGCTGTGAAAAAAACATTTTTGATATTTATCAAGAAGAAATTGGATCACTATCATCAAGACAATTTGAAAAGTTAAATAATTATTCAGATAAGTTAAGTGAAGATTTAATAATTGAAGCTATATATAGAACATCTGATGCAAATGCTAAATCGTTTAAATATTTTGAAACTATTGTTAAAGACTGGATAAACAAAGGATATAAAACTTTAGGGGATATTAAAGAATTAAAAAGAAAAAATAGAAAAGAAGTAGTTGTACCTGAATGGTTAGATAAAACTACTGAGAAAGAAAAGAGTTTGATTACTGATGATGATAGAAAAGAATATGGAATTGATTAAGAGAAACTTAAAATTAAGAAAACCATTTATTGTTATATATGATGGTGATGATGATGGAATCTACTATTATGATTCAGCTAAAAATAGGTATCAGGGTGAATTTGGTTATTTGGATATGGAAGGAATGGTTGAGATAGTTAAACATATGGAATTAGGTGATGACTATTTTATTCAACTAATGGTGATAGATGAAAACAACACTAACAAGAGAACAATTCAAAATCAAATTGATTGAAACTAAAATATATGAAGAATTAAAAGATGTACTATTTGTTACAGCTGGTTTAATCAGAGCTAAATATCCTGAATATGAAGGTTTAATTGATTATGGAAGGATATATAAAAGAATAGTTGACTATAGAATTAAAACCTATGGTACATCAATGACCAGTTATATGAGTTCAAGTAGGTATGAACAATTTGTAGGAAGGAATAATATGTTATGAATGATGATTTAAAAATATGGATTAAAGGATTAGGTATTACAGTTGGAATAATAATCTTAGGTATCATAATAGCAACAATTATAGTTGAGGTTACTATATGAAAAAAATGACTAAAGAAGAAATTATGAATCTACCTGTTGGTACTGAATATGTAATTTATAATCCACTAACTAAGCAATTTAAAGTAGAAACAGCTTCACCAATAGATATAGTTCATAATAAACATTGTTATAGTGAATTAGAATTTTATGTAAGGATTTAATATGTCAGAAGAAGAATGGTATTTAATAGATTTAAAAAGTAGGTTTGATAAGATTAAACCAAATACTTATTATTTATCATATTCAGGTGGTAAAGATTCACATTTACTTTATTGGTTTATAAAAGATTATCTTAAAAGAGATGATATTAAAATTGTAGGAATCAATACTTATATGGAACATCACGAAATTAGAGATAGGATTTTAAAAAATAGTGATATAGTTTTATATCCTGAAATGAAACCAATGGAAGTTAAAGCTAAATATGGTAGTCCTTGTTTTAGTAAAATTCAAGATGATTTTATTGATAGATACCAAAGAGGTAGTAGAAGTAAATCATTAATGGAAAGAATAGAACAAAGATCATTTGTTGGTAAAGATGGTAAAGTACATAAATCTAGTTTTTCATTAAATGCTAAAGCTAGGGAATTGTTACTATCAGGTAAATTACATAGAGTTAGTCCTAAATGTTGCAAGATATTAAAAAAGAATACAGCACATAAGTTTGAAAAGGAAACTGGATTAAAAGCTATACTTGGTGTTCGTGGTGATGAAGGTGCTATGAGAAAAACACAATATAAAAGTTGTTTTACTAAAGATAAAAAGTTTACACCACTTTGGGATTTATCTGATGAGCTTCAAGAAAAGATTATTAAAAAATATAACATAGAAGTACCTGAAGTATATAAATATATTAAAAGAACTGGTTGCATGGGATGTCCTTATGGAAGTTATAAAGGTGATACTCAAAAGGAATTAGCTTTAATTAGTGATTCACAAAGAAAGTTTGTAATGGAATATTTTAAAGAAAGTTATGAAGTATTAGGAATAGATACTAATATTCAAATGAATTTATTTTAGGAGGAATAATGAAATATAGAACGAAAGTAATATTATGTATCTTAGTAGCTTTACTAGGAATGATATTAATGATTAGTCATTTATTTGAAAAAGAAGAAACAATAAATACTATTAATAATACTACAAATAGTGTTATTAAAGAATTTATAGATGTAAGTAGTACAACAACTACTAAAACTACAAAAACAACTAAAAAGGCTGTTAAAACAACTAAAAAGACTATTACAAAGAACATAACAACACATAAAGATACACAAAATGGTTATAAATTAACTCATTATGGTTGGGATTGTAAAGGTTGTAGTGGTAATACAGCTGCTGGATATAATGTTAAGCATACAATTTATTACTCTGATTCAGGTTATGGAAAAGTAAGAATTGTAGCTATGAAGAATATTCCATTATATTCCATTATTAAAATTAAAAATTATAAATTAGGTGGTGATATAACAGCAATAGTATTAGATAGAGGTGTAGGTTCTAATGTTATTGATTTGTTAGTAGAAAGTGAAAAGAAATCATCACAATTAGGAATTCAAAAAGGGGTTCAAATAGAAATACTTAGAAAAGGAAGATAAATATGAGATTATGGCATTATAAGTTAATTCCTGTACTACCTAATGACATGTTAGTTAGTCAATGGAGGGAATGTATTGCAATAAAAAGGCAATGGGAAAAAGGAACATTAAAACATAGGTTAGTAAGTTATGTAGATAATTATAATAAACAGTATTTCTTAAATTATGTTCATAGAGTAATGGATGAAATGAATAGAAGAAATATAAAATATCAAGATAAGTATTATAATGAACTTCATATGTTTTGTTGGAATGGTGCATTTGTTAGTAATAACTTAATGTTTCAAGAACATAATGATAGATACCTAAAACAATGCTATTACAATCTTCAAGAAAAGTATGATAGGGGTATTATATCAGAAGAAGAATGGTTAAAGATAGAAAAAAAGATGGAAGGTGAATCTTATGAAAATCAATAAAGGTGATTATGTAAGAGATATGGCTGGTAATATATCAAGAGTTGAATGCGTCATTGATTATAAAAGAGATAATCCTACAGCTTATTTATTAAATAAAGGTGTAGTTATATACTCTAATGACACATATTTAGAACAAGATGTTAAATATGCAGCTAAAGAAAAAATTATTGATGTTCAGTCATATGATAATAGGTATAAGCTGATTGTACCTGGTGATTATATATTTGAATTAGAAGTTACAGGTAAATCACACTATTGTATAACTTTAGCTAATGGTCATTCTAAATATATTGATCTAATAAAAAATGTACCAATATTAACTAAAGAAAAAATAGAAGAAAATACGATTATTTTATAGGAGGTTATATGAAAGATAAATTATTAAAAATTATTGATTATTATGGTTGGGACAAACAACTAAAATATATTCATAGTGAATACTTTGAATTAGATGAAGCAATATTAGATTATGAAAATTATATAGATTTAGTAGATATGGAATTGAATACTAAAACACAATTAAAAAATCATATTGCTGAAGAAATTGCTGATGTAATGGTGATGTTAAAACAATTTCAATATGCTTATAATATATCTGATAAATATATTGAAGATATGATGAACATTAAAATTGATAGGCAATTAGATAGAATTAAAGATGGTGAAGATAATGGATAATATTAAATTAATAAACGATAATAGTTTAAATATATTTTATAAAATTATTAATCAACATTATAAAGAAAATATTGTAATTGTAAGTGATCCACCATTTAATATTAATTATAAATACAATTCATATACTGATAATCTTGATGAAGATGAATATTATAATATGTTAGATTTCTTTTTTAGAGATATGCCTAGTGTAGTAATACATTATCCTGAACAACTATATAAATTATCATTTCAAATAGGTAAGTTTCCTGAAAAAATTATAAGTTGGGTTTATAATTCTAATACTGGAAAGCAACATAGAGATATAGCATTCTTTGGTGTTAAACCAAACATGAGTTTAGTTAGACAACCATATAAAAATCTTAATGATAAAAGAATAAGAGAAAGAATAGCTAGAGGTTGTAAAGGTGCAAAACTTTATGATTGGTGGAAAATTAATCAAGTAAAAAATGTTAGTAAAGAAAAAACTATTCATCCATGTCAAATGCCATTAGAAGTAATGAAAAATATAATAGGAATATTGCCAAAAGATGCTTTGATAATAGATCCTTTTATGGGATCAGGAACGACAGCAATAGCTGTAATTGAAATGAATAATTTGCAAAAAGCTAATAGAAAATTTATAGGTATTGAAATTGATAAGGATTATTATAATATTGCAAAAAATAGAGTAGAAAACTATTCAACACAATTATCTTTAGAAAAAATGGAGGATATAGATGAGAATAATTGATTTATTAAATAAGATAGCAAATAAGGAAGAAGTACCTAAAAAAATAAAAGTTTTATCTAATGTTTTTGAATATGATGAATATAATTATATTTATATAAATGTTGATGAAACACATGCTAGTTTATTAAGATATTTAGGTTTTTATAAAGGAACTACTTTAAATGAAGAAATAGAAATTATAGAAGATACACCAAAAGAAGATAAGAAGATAGAAAAGTTTAAGGTAGTCAAAGATAATACTAATAATCTTGTAAAATTAGTTATTGATAAAGAAACAAAATTAACTATTTCAATAGTAGAAGCAATAATATTAGACAAAGTTAATGAAATAATAGATAGGTTAAATGGTGATTCAAATGATAATTAGTATTAAAGATTATAATGATATTATTAATAAATTAAACTGGATAATATCCACTACAACTGAAGAAGTAACTCTTAGTAGATGTCAAAATATTCTATATATATTAGAACAAGCTACTAAATCAAATGAATAGTATTAATCAATTAGTTACAATTATAGCATTAATAATAACTATTATAGGTTTAATGCTTGTAATTGGTACATTTATAGAAATATTAATATTAATGTATAAAGAAAGTAAGGAAGCTGATAAATATGACATCAGAAGAAAAGAGATTGAAAGAAATCAAGAAATTGAAATACTTAAAGAGTTTATTGATAGCTCAAACAAAAAAAGAAATTAAACAACTTCAAGAAGAAGAAAATATGATATATGGTTATCATAAAATAATTAATTCTAAAAATAAATATAATAAAAAAGGCAAGGTGAAATAAATATGGATTTATGGATTAGAAGTCAAGATAAAAAATATTTAATTAAATGTGATAGATTATATATTAACAAAAGTGATAATGGTATAAAAAAATCATATAAAATTAAGATAGATTTTACTGATTTAGGTATATATGAAACTGAAAAAAGAGCATTAGAAGTATTAGATGAAATACAAAATATACTAAATTTAAAAGATATGTATAAATACGATAGAGAATCAGTATTAAAAAGTTGGGAAAATGTTGATGAAGAACAAGTAAAAATAGTAAGACAACAAATGAGTGTATATGAAATGCCTGAAAAATAGTATTGATTTTTATAAAAAGTATTTTATCAATAAAAATGTTAATAAATACCTATAAAATGGTACAAAAAGAGATAGTCAATAAGTGCAATATAATATTTTGGTATTATTGCACACATTATTAGGAGGTTATATGACTGACAAAGTTAAAATATTAGATAACATAAAATATAATGTTGAATGGGAACAATCAACTAAGACTGTATACATTGAACCACCTGTTAAGGTTAGAGATTTAGAACAAATTGAAGTAATGCTATTAAGTTCAGGTTATGTATATAAGAACATAATAATTGAACCTAAAGCTAAAAGGATGATATATGAACTTGATTCAAAAACAATTAATTAAAGATTATAAGAAGGTTATTAAATATTTTAATGATAAAGTTACATTATATATATATCAAGTTTATTTAATGATCTTAATTGCTATTGTATCAAGTATATTGATTACATTTATTAAAGTACATCCAGTTAAATATTATGTAATAACTGAAGATGATAAAAGGGTAGAGGCTTATAATTGTTATCAGACATCTGATGAACTTAGGTGTTTGATTGATACTAAAGTAAAACAATATGGAAGGGTGAAGTAAATGAGTGAAACATTTTGGATAGTAGTAATTATATGTATAACATTAATAATTTTAAGCATTATTAGTAAAAGGCATAAATAGGTGGTGAAACTATGACTGAAAAAGAGTTAAGTAGATATTATTGGTTACAAAAAGAGATAAAAGATTTAGAAGAAAGAATAGCTATATTTGATTGTGGTTTATCAGCTGTTAAATATAAAGAATTAAATGTAGACAGTTCACCTCAATATCATTCTATTCAAGAAAGTATAGCTATTTTAAAAGATAAATGGATGGAAAAAAGAGTTTCAGCTTTAGAAGAATATATTAAAATTGAAAACTTTATATCATCTATTGAAGATATTGATCTTAGACTTATATTTAGATATAGATTCCTAGATTGTTTAAACTGGGATGATATAGGTTTAAAGATAGGCTATGATAGAACATCAGTATCAAAAAAAGTAAGAAATTATCTTAATAAAAAACCAAAAAAATAAAAGTTTCCCACAATTCCCATCAAAAAATGTTATTATGTTATTGTAAGAGATATTAGAAAGTTGAAAAGCACCATTTATGGTGTTTTTTTAGTTTGATAGATAGACACCAGTGCATTTTGGGACATCCTCTTTAATGTGCTGGTGTGTGTCTATTAGGCACAGCTATATCTGATGTATCTTGCAAATATGAGATAGTTCTTAATAAATATTTACACCTGAAAAGGTTATCACACAAATAAGAACAGTATAGCAAAAGAGTTTTTGATATAATCTCATGCTACCTTAATGGGTAGCTAAAAACCTAGAACTTTCCCCCTAAACTTTAATATATGGTGTTCATATAAACCAACCTTGTTCTAGGTTTTTAGGTGCTTATTAAAATGGAAATACTTAGCATATCTTCGGAATGCAAGTTCCCGAGAGATTAGTCTCAAAAGGTCAGTTATCAAAGATAACAGGTAAGCATTATTAAAATATTGACCATTATCCAAGTGTTAATTGGTCGGCGATAAAGTATCAGATTCTAGATTGTACTTTATCATTACCTATCTACTAATTGTAGAAAAGGCATCTTATATAGTTATGTATTAGTATATGACTATATATGCAATTAGTCTTTTACTTAATGTAAGAGATTTATAGAGGTTTTAATTGTTGTACCCGTTAAACAATGATTTAGTTGGCGCTACTTGTTATTCTTTAATAGGTAGCATAGAGTAGATAATTTGCAATACCTGTCTTATGAGGTATGTTATACAAATCAGTAAGACATTGGGAAAGTATAACACTTATCTATTCTATGGTGCTTATTAAAGTGCTAAAAAATAGAAAAGAGGATGTATATGCAAAAACAAATTAAAATAGGTGAGAAAGAATACCTAATGAAAGCAAGTGCTTATACAACATTTGCTTACAAAGATACTACAGGAAGATCATTATTCAAGGATATTCAAAAATTATCAAATATTAATTTAGATAATGATGATATTCAACTTGAAGTAATTGAACCAGTTATTAGTTTAGTATTAGACATGGCTTATGTAATGATAGATGAAGCTGATTCTAAGCAAGTAGTTAATAAAGATGAATTCTTAAAAAGTATTGATTCTTTATTTAATGATTATGACTGGATTAATGATGTAATTACTTTAGCCTTATCTCCCTTTTCAAGAGGGTAGCTATAAGGATATAAGTATATCAAAGAGGTCAAGAGGACCATCTGATGAATACGAAATCATGGCATTAGCCAAAAGACTTAATATAACATTAGAAGATATGAAACAAATGAGTTTTGTATCATTAGTTAATATATTATTAAGTTCAGTTGAAGAAGATTCAACAGTAGCTACTCAAAATGAAATAGATAGGATGTTTGGATAATGAAATTTAGTGTAATAGTACCAGTATGGAATAATGAAGAATGGTTAGATAAATGTTTTAAAAGCATATTAAATCAAACATATAAAGACTATGAAGTTATTATAGTTGATGATATGAGTACAGATAATGGTATGGAAATAATCAATAAATATCAAAAATTATTCAATCATTGTAAAGTAATTAAAAATAAGACTAGAAGATTAAATGGTGGTTCTAGAAATGTTGGTATTGCTGAAGCAACTGGTGAATATATTATATGTATTGATTGTGATGATTATTTTGTTGATGATAATGTATTTGAAGATATAGCAAATAAACTAAATGGTGAAGATATTTGTTTTTTAGATTATACAGTACATACTAAAGATTATGATATGAATTGTATTCAACATTATAATTCAATAGATGAGGCAATACATGGTTATACATGTGCTTTATGGACCAAAGTAGTTAAAAGAGATTTATTATTAAATAATTTGCAAAAAGAAGGTACATTATTTGAAGATTTAGGACAACATTATAGATTAATGCTAAATTGTAAATCATTTACATGTTTAGGTAGAGTATCTCATATATGGAATAGGTTAAATCCTAATTCCATATCTAATATGAATCAATATAAATTCTATATTTTTAATTTTTGTGGTGAAATGTATGAATTAATTAAAGATTTAAAAGATAGTGAAATTAAAGACTATTTAAAATCTAAATTAAATGAATACTTATCAGAATGTAATGATATGGTGAATAAATTATGATAGAACATACTAATATAATTTATATGCCTAATATTAGTGAATTAGGTGGTATTGAAACATTTGTATATGAGATGGTTAAAAAATATAGTGATTTAGATATAGCTGTTGTATCAAAATATTGTGATCCAAATCAAGCAAATAGAATTCAAAAATATTGTAAATTATATATTCATAAAAACGAAAAAATAAAATGCAAAGTTGCAATTATTAATTATGACCAAAGTATTATTGATTATATTGATGAATCAGCTGAAATATATCAAGTAATTCATGCTGATTATACTAATGCAATATATAGTAATAAACCAAAACCACATCCTAGAATTAAAGCATTTATAGCAATAACTAAATATTTATTAGAATCAATGGATAAGTATTTAAAACCTAATAGAATGATATTAAGTTATAATCCACTTACAGTTGATAATGATAAAACAATAGTTATAGTAAGTGCTACTAGATTACATAAATATAAAGGTTTAGATAGAATGCAATTATTAGTTAATAAATTAGATGAATCTAATATTAATTATGTTTGGTATGTTATCACTAATGAAGATAAAAAGTTAAAAGGTGATAATGTTATATACATAAAAAATAGATTAGATATATCCAAGTGGTTAAATCAAGCTGATTATGTATGTTTATTATCTGATAGTGAAGCATGTAGTTATACATTAAATGAAGCATTATATAGAAACATACCAATAATTACAACACCTCTACCATATTTAGATGAGATAGGTGTTAAAGATGGTGTTAATGCTTATATAATGAACTTTGATGGTAGTAATGTTCAACATATAGTTGATAACATAACTAACATACCAAAGTTTAATTTTAAAAGAATGGAAGATAATTACAATCATATATTTAAAAAAGTTAAAAGTAAATATAAGGAGGAACTAAATATGAATGTAAAAGTAAGATGTTTAAATGGTTTTTTTGATTTAGAATATGCTACTAATAGAGTACCTGGTGATGAATGGATAACTAAGAAAGCAAGAGCTGATGTATTAGTTAATTGGAATCCATCATTAGTTGAAATATTAGAACCAGTTAAAGAAGTTAAAGCTGAAGTAGAAACTATTGAAGATAAAATAGAAGATACAGTAGAAAAAGAAATCAATAAAGTAGAACCTAAAAAAGCAATCATTCCTAAAAAGAAAATAGAAAAGAATAAGAGATAATTATGAGTTATGGAACTAGACAAAAGTTCTATCATAGTAAAGCATGGAATGATGTAAGAAAGACAGTGTGGATAAAACAACATTTATTATGTAATAGATGTCATAAACCAGTATATGTTGATGGTATATCTGAATATCTACCAAAAGAGAAAAGAAGAACTGGAATAGTTCATCATAAGATATACCTAGATAATATAAATGTTTATGATCCACACATCACCTTAGATATAAATAATTTAGAAGGTGTATGTAAAGAATGTCATGAGCTTGAGCATCATCAAGACCAAGTTACTAGAAATGATTATGTATTTGATGATGATGGCAACCTAGTTCTAAAACAAAAGTAGGGGGGCTATGGTGGCTTTAAAGCTCACGAAGGGAGAC
>CAMOXZ010000006.1 GCA_946629545.1 uncultured Caryophanales bacterium
TAAAATGGTAATTTCATATTTCCATTACTCATTTGTTTCATCATTTTCTTCATTTGTTCAAATTGAGTTAATAGTTTGTTTACTTCTTGAACTGAAGTACCAGATCCTTGAGCTATTCTTGTTTTTCTACTAGCTTTAATAATATCAGGATTTCTTCTTTCTTTAGGTGTCATTGATAAAACAATTGCTTCTATATGAGCCATTTGTTTAGGATCAATCTTAATATTATTTAATCCCATCTTACTAGCACCTGGAACTAATTTTAATAAGTTTTCAAGTGGTCCTAGTTTCTTCATTTGTTTCATAGTTGATAAGAAGTCTTCTAAATCAAATTTACCTTCTTGCATTCTCTTAGCAGTCTTTTCAGCCTCTTTTTCATCTATATTTTCAGTAGCCTTTTCAACAAGAGATACTATATCTCCCATTCCTAAAATTCTTCCTGCCATTCTTTCTGGATCAAACGAATCAAGTCCATCTAATTTCTCACTAACACCAATAAACTTAATAGGTACATTAGTTAAATGTCTTACTGATAAGGCTACACCACCACGAGTATCTCCATCTAACTTAGTTAAGATAACTCCAGTTAATTTTAATTGATCATTAAAACCAGTAATTACATTAATAGCATCTTGACCCATCATAGAATCAATTACTAATAATGTTTCTTGTGGTTTAACTTCTTCAGTTATATTTTGTAACTCTTTCATTAATTCTTCATCAATGTGAAGTCTACCAGCAGTATCTATTAATACATAGTCATATTTATTTTCTTTAGCATAATTAATAGCATTCTTAGCTATTTCAACAGGATCTTTTTTACCTTCTTCATATACTTCTATATTTAATTGTTTACCTAAAGTGATTAATTGATCAATTGCTGCAGGACGATACACATCACATGCAACAAGTAATGGTTTCTTAGCATGTTTCTTTCTTAAGAAATTAGCTAACTTACCAATAGTAGTAGTTTTACCAGAACCTTGAAGACCTACTAACATTAATATAGCAGGATTACCCTTCATATTTAATTCTTCTGCTTGACCACCAAGTAATTCAGTTAATTCATCTTTAACAATCTTTACAAATAAATCACCAGGATTAATTGAAGAAGCCACTTCCTCGCCTAGTGCTTTTTCTTTAACCGTATTAGTAAACTCTTTAACAACAGTATAGTTAACATCTGCTTCCAAAAGAGCTAATCTAATCTCTCTCATCATTTCAGAGATATTATCTTCTGTTATTTTTCCATAACCTTTAATTTTATGTATAGCATTTTGTAATCTATCACCTAATGTTTCAAACATACATATCACCTATCTCTTATTATAACAAAATTCTATTCTTAATCAAAGAAAAAATAGTGTTTCCACTATTTTTATTCTTCATCAAAACCATTATCATCACTATCATCATCATCTTCAATTACTAATGTTGGTGCTGTATCTTCTTCTTTCTTAACTACTGTCATTTCTGGTAATGGACTAACACCTGTTTCCATATTAGGAGTTTCCTTTACTATAAATGAATCATCAAACTTTTCTGGTTCACTACTCATAACAGCTGGTTCTACAACAGGAACTTTAGGTATTTCTACAACTACATTACTAACTGGTTGCATAACAGGTTCAGCTGGTACTACATCTACTTTTGGTTCAGTAACAGGCTCACTCACACTAACTTGAGTAGTAGGAGCACTTCCAGCCACATCTTTCCAAATCTTAACAACATCACAGTTACCAGATAAAGGTGCTGGATTAGGCATTTCCATCTTAATAATTAATGGTATTTTAAATCCTAAACCAAATCCTAAACAAGTACCTGATTGTAATGCTTTTTGTTTTTCAATAATATCATCTGTAATATGAGGAATTGTTTTTCTAATATAATCAATATCCATAGGATGATTAATCTTAAATATTAAGAAGTTAGTACATTGAGAAATAACATTATCACTTAACTCTACAGGTCTTTGTGTAATTATTCCAAGTATTACACCATACTTTCTTCCTTCTTTAGCAATTCTTTCAAATATATTATATCCAAATAAAAATCTATCATTATCATTTTGAATATATCTATGAGCTTCTTCTAATACTATATGGAAAGGAATACTAGCTCTATTTTTTAATCCCTTAGAAAAATCAAATATTAATCTAGAATAAATCTTAGTTAATATCTTAGCAAACTCATCATCTATATCATTTAAATTAATATTAACAATTTGATACTTATTACCATCTTTAATTAATAATGAAGATAAATACTTATCTAAAGGAATATACTCTTTAACATCAAAGTATTTAGCATTATCTCCAGTAATTAAAGCATGTAATCTAACTCTTAAAGTAACTGAATCACCATAAGTTTGTTCATTTCTTAACCAACCTTCACTAATTAAAGTAAAGTTTAATGCTTTCTCTAATGTATCCAAATCATAGAATACACCATCATGTGGTTCATAACTATCAAACTCTTCTTTAATAAATGAATTAACATATTCTGTTAATAAAACACTTTCAGTAAAATTACCAGAATTATCTATTAAGAAACATTCTCTAAATTTACGAGTATAACCTATACCTTGAATAGGCGCATCAAGATTAAACTCTTTTGTAGAACAACTACCCAATATACTAAATATTTCATTTCTCTTATTAGGAGCTGTTTCATTTGTATATAGAATAGTCATAATAGCTTTAGCTATTAAATAATTTTTATATGCATTTGCTTGTTCATCACTTTGCCCAAATACTAAAGCAAGTTTCAACATTCTCTCAATTATAGGTAATTGAGAATGACTAGTACATTGTAATAATAAAGCTAAATCATCTTTATTTAATAAATATATAGGTAATCTTAATTTTTCACCTAAACCATCAGTTTCATTAGTACTAATATATCTATAATTAAACTTGGGATTAATAGTATTTAAATTATTAAAAGCATTATAGTATTCACCAGATGCATCAAATATAAATATATTTGCTTTATATGGATTTAATTTCTCATCATTAAACATATTTTGAAATAATCTAGTAGTACCACAAGATTTACCACTACCAGTATTACCAAATATAGCAAAATGATTACTAAAGAAACTATTAACATCTAAATATACAGGAAAATCATCATAGAAAGGACTAACTCCAAGTTTCATATATCCATCAGTATTACTTCCAGTAATTAGAGGTATTTCTGATTTATCAATAATTCTAACTTTAGCATCCATTGAAGGTTTTCTTATAGTTCCACCAACTAATTTATCCCCTACAATTTCTCCTAAAAATCTCGCTTTTAAACTCTTACCATCTAAATCATCTACTTCAGCTAATATCTTTTTAGTATCATCTTCAAATATTAAATGTAGATTCATTAAATTAACCTTTATTTCTTGATCTTCTTTTAATTTAACAGTACAAGAATCATCACTAATATATGTAATCTTATCAAACATAGTATCCCCTCTTCATACTTTCCTATTCTATATAGAATTATACTAATAAATCTAGTATTTATCAAGAAAAAAAGAACTAAATTAAGTTCTCTAATCTCTCTTTCAATTTCTCATCTTCTATCCTTGAAGATATCTTTAATAATTCATTTCTCTTTTCATATAATTTTAATTTAGATTCATATTCATCTAACTTCTCACATACTATATGAACTTGTTTAAAAGTAGCATTTCTACTAATATCATAATCCTCTGCCATTTCACTAAAACTCATATTATTAAAATAATAATCTTCAAAATACTTTCTTTGTTTATCAGTTAATAATTCACCATATAAATCATATAACTCATTATAGTAAACATATTCTTCCATTATATTTGTACACCTACCATTTTAAGTATTACTGCAATTACTATCAACCCACCTACTATAAAATATATAAGTACATTTTTAATTTTCTTAGTAATTAACCAATTACCAAAACCTAATACTAATAAATCACAACCAAGAAGCAATTCAATTGTATCTATTAAGTATTTATAACCACAAAAATATAAAGTTACTAATACTAGCATAGCTAATATTAATAAACATTGAATTACAAATAATAATTTCTTCATATTACATCATATCCTTAAATAAACCATATATATATTTTTCTATATCGAATGCTTGTAGATCATCTTTAGTTTCTCCAAGTCCAATATATTTAACTGGTATTTTAACTTCTTCTTTTATAGCTAAAACTATACCACCTTTAGCAGTACCATCTAGTTTAGTTAAAACTATACCTGTTATATTAGTGATCTCTTTAAATGCTTTAGCTTGACTAATACCATTTTGACCTGTAGTAGCATCTATTACAAGTAGTGTTTCAGAGCATCCTCCATCTACTAAACTATCAATAACTTTATTAATCTTTTCTAACTCTTTCATTAAGTTAACTTTGTTTTGAAGTCTTCCTGCAGTATCAACTAGTACTACATCATATCCTTCTTTTTTAGCTTTCTCTATACCATCATATACTACACTAGCAGGATCACTTTCTTCTTTACCAAAGAAACCTACTCCAATTCTATCAGCCCATTCATCTAGTTGAGCAACAGCACCCGCTCTAAATGTGTCAGCCCCTACCAATAAAACTTTCTTTCCTTCATCTTTAAGTTTATTCGCAATCTTACCAATAGTAGTAGTCTTACCTACTCCATTAACTCCAATAAATAATATTACCGAAATATCTTTATCATTAAAATTAATCTTAGTACTTAATACTTCATCATCTACATAAATGATGAATAATTCATCAACTATTATCTCTTTTAATTCACTAGGATCTTCAATCTTTTCTTCTCTAACTCTATCTCTAAGTCTATCCATAAAACTCATAACTGTATTAACTCCAATATCAGCCATGATTAATATTTCTTCTAATTCTTCAAAATATTCTTCAGTTACTTTATTATATTTATTAGTAAGATTAGCTAATTTAGATACAAAACCTTGTCTAGATTTAGTTAATCCTTTTTCATATATTTTAACTGATTCTTTTTCTTTTTTCTTTTTCTCCACAACTTTCTTTTCTTCAGAAACTTTTTCAACAACTTCTGTGGATACTTCTTCTATGTTTTCATCTTTAGACTTAAACATATTCTTTATCTTGTCAAATAAACCCATTTGTATCACCAAATAAATTATAACATAAACTACTTTTCTAAATCAATTGACAACAAACAATGATTTTGTTATTATAAACGGCATATCTAGGGGGAATATTTATGATATCAGAAGAAAGAAAAAAAGCATTTAATGATGGTTTAAACAACATTTTCAATGAAACTATTAGAAACAATAATGAAACATATGAAAAATGTAGTCAATGGTTAAAAAATCTATATTATAGATATAAAAATGATACTTTACCAGAGGAACATAAACTTGCATTAGAAGCAAGACTACATAATAAAAATATATCAAAAGAAGAATTCTTAGATACAAAAGGGAATATAGATTTATTACTAGAACTTGCTAAATCTAAGAAAGAAACAAGAGTTAATTCAGAAAAAGAAGAAATAGATAATCAACTAAATGAATTAGAAATAGAAATAATCTCACTTGAAAGCAAAATAACTAAAAGAAACAAAGTGTTATATCGTTTAAGTGATGAAGATTGTGAAGAAACTAAAAGAAAAATTAAAGAATTAAAAGAGAAAAGAAAAGAATTAAATGAAAAACTAAAAGCAATGGAACCTAAAGAAGAAGTTGCTAATAAAGAAAGCATAACTGCTAATAAAAAAATCGAAGAGTTATTAAGTTCAAATAAAGAAAAAGATACTAAAATAACAGAATTAGAAAACGAAATAGCAAAATACAAAGAAGAAAGAGCTTTCTATAATAATAAATATAAAGCAGCCTATGAAAAGAAATTTGAAATCTATGCAAAACAAAAAGATGAAGAAGCAAATGAAAGAATAAAAACCGAAGTAAGAAAAGGTATTGATAAAGCAACTGCAAAAGAAGAAGAAAATAGAAATGTACAAAAAAGACATATAAGAAATCTTTTATTTACAAACAATATTATAAGTTTAGATGATATAAAATTTAGACTTAAAACAGCAGGCTGTTCTGCAACAAAACTAGATATTGCTATAAATGAATTAAGAAATGAAATTCCAGGAATAATTAGAGTATTAGATAAAGATGGTCAATCAGTTAATTACTCATTAAGTGCAAACGCTGCTAACATAAACTCTGCTCTAAAGAGTATAAATGTATGTCCAAGAATAAGTAATGTAATGTCTGGAAAGATTTCTTATGTTATACGTGCCGATTTACATATTTCACTAAATAGTAAAGAATCTGATATCAAAAAAGTATTAGAACCTTATTTTGAATTTTCTACATTAAATAAAAATATCCCAATATTAGATTTAGGAGATGTTGGTGATACTTTAGAAGAAATGGAACATTGTCAATGGACATCTGGAAATAGAGAAGCAGCTGAATCAATATATAGTTTCTTCAGAGATTATGCGAAAATAATATCAACTGTTCCTTCAATAAAGCATTATCAACAATATGGAAACCATGATAGTCATGCATTTTTAGTAGGAATTGATCCAGTAGAAATCATAAATTCATATAGTAATAATATTACCTCTCTAGGAGTAGGAAAAGGTGCTTATATAATAGGTAATGATAAAATTTGCGTATTACATGGTATAGATAGTATACCTTACATTGCAAAGAAAACAATGGAAAGTTTTAGAAACAACTTATGCACTGCAATTGAAGAAGAATTACCACAAATTATAACAGATGAAATATACACATTTATATCACACTACCATACGGGATTACATAAACCACTTCAACACTACTCATTAGTAGCAAACAATCAACCTCTATTAGTCACAACAGAAGTTGCAGATGGACAAATTACAAAAATATATGTCCAAAAACTATTACTAACAAAAAATGAAAAAACATTTAACATAGATTCATATCCAATTGAAATATATGATTCTGGAACACAATACGTAAAAAAGCCACAATAGTGACTTTTTTTATTTACAATTAAAAATAAGTGGTATAATAAATTAAAATAAGGAGGATTTATGGAGGAACAAAATAATATCATTCAAGAACCAAAAAAGAAAGGAAATGGAGGAATAATTGCTTTATTACTTATTATCATAGTTTTACTAATAGGTGTTATTGTATTATTAATAATTAAACCCGATTTATTAAAAGCTAATATTAACAATAGCGAACCAAGTCAAAGTACTGAAGAAGAAAAAGTAGTATTCAGTAATAGTGAATTAGAAGAATATGTTAATTATATTGCACCTGTAAGCATTGGACCATCTGCATTATTATATGATACAAGTAGTGTTAAAGCTAGTGAATTATCTGCTGGCAAAAAAATCGAGTATATAGGGTCTAAAGTATATGATAAACATACTTCTTCAGCAGACCATAAATATAGTATAATTTCAGAAAGTGATGTAAAAGATGCAGTAGAAAAAGTATATGGACCAAATACATATAAAAAAGCAACATTTAATTTAGGATGTGGTGATTATACACTTAATGAAAGTGAAAAGAACTATTATTCACAAACTGGTTGTGGTGGTACAACAGCTACAGTTGCAGCTAACACAATTATTGATTATAAAGCTACTAAGAGTAAATTAGAAATTACTACTGCTTATGCAATTCTTGATGGTACAAATAAAATTTATAAAGACTATAATAAAACTATCGCTTTGGACGATTATACTAATAGTAATAGCACCATGACAGATGCTAAAGTTGGCTTAAAAGAATATATCAAAAATAATAAAGACAAATTAAGCAAAATTATTTATACTTTCGAAAGTTCCGATGGAATAAATTATTATTTTACAGGATTTGAAAATAATAAATAATAATAAAAAGTGACTTGTAATAGCCACTTTTTTTATTAGCCAAGTAGACAAAAATTAAAAAATATAGTATAATTTACTAGTCAGTTCTTTATAAAAACAAATGAAAGGAGATATTATGAATACACAAAAGACAAGTGACACAAAAATCATTGTCTTAGGTGGTTTAGGAGAAGTCGGAAAAAATATGTATTGTGTAATGCATAACGACGCGATTGTGATTATTGATGCCGGTGTAAGTTTTCCTGAAGGTGAAGTAATGGGTATTGATTACGTATTACCTGATTTCACATTCTTAAAAGAAAACGAAGATAAAATTCAAGCTCTTTTAATAACTCATGGTCACGAAGATCATATTGGAGGAGTTCCATTTTTACTACAAAGCGTAAATATACCCGCAATTTATGCGCCAAACCACGCTAAGGAATTGATTGCTGTAAAATTACAAGATAGAAATATAAGATATGATAACTTATATGGATATGATGATAAAACTAAATTAAAATTTAAGGATATAGAGGTAGAATTCTTTAGAATAACTCACTCTATTCCAGATTCTCATGGTATTAGTTTAACTACACCAGATGGTAGAATCGTAACTACAGGAGACTATAAATTTGATTTAACTCCTATTGGACCTATGGCTGATTTATATAAAATGGCTAAATTAGGTGAAGAAGGTGTAGATGTACTTATAAGTGACTCTACTAATGCTTTAAATGAAGGATTCTCTGCAAGTGAATCTGTAGTTGATGAAACATTAAATGAAATGTTTGGTAAATGGAAAAATAATCGTATAATTATTGCTACATTTGCTTCTAATATTTATCGTGTTAAACACATATTTGAAACATGTTTTAAATATAATAGAAAAATATGTATCTTTGGTAGAAGTATGGAGAATAACATAAATATATCTTTAAATGGAGGATATATTGATCATAAAGAACTACTAATTTCTCCAGAAGAAGCAAATAACTTAAAACCTAACGAAGTATGTATTCTATGTACAGGGTCTCAAGGAGAACCACTAGCAGCTTTATCAAGAATCGCAAATGGTACTCATAAACAAATAAAATTAAGACCAGATGATGTAGTTATCTTCTCATCAAGTGCTATTCCTGGTAATGCATTAAGTATATCTAAAACAATTAATAAACTATACTTAAGTGGTGTTAAAGTATATACAAATAATGTACTTCAAGACCTACATACTTCAGGACACGCTAATGAAGAAGAAATTAAATTATTAATTAGATTAATTAAACCAAAATATTTAATGCCATTCCATGGAGATTACAGAATGCTTAAGAAACAAGCAAACATTGGTATAAACTGTGGAATACCTAAAGAAAATACATTTATTCTTAAGAATGGTGATACTCTAGAATTAAAAAATCATGTATTAACTAGAGGAAAGAGCTATTCAGGACAAGATATTTATGTAGATGGTAATAGAATTGGTGAAATAGGTGGAGCCGTTATTAAAGATAGACAAATAATGGCAAAAGATGGAATATTAGTTGTAATAATAAACGTTGACATGAAAAAGCGTGAATTATTAATTACTCCTAATATTACTACTAGAGGATTTATCTTAGTAAATGAAAATGAAGAATTAATTCATAAAATAGAAAATAAAGCAGAAGAAACAATTAGAGAAGCATTAAAAAATCCAAGATCAACATTTGCTACATTAAAATCTGATATAACTGATACTCTATATCCATTCATTAATAGTTTAACAGGAAGAAAACCAATTATTCTTCCAGTAATATTAGATATAAAAAGAGAGAAATAATTCTCTCTTTTTTATTTATGTTGAGTTTCAAAATCATCACTAGATTCTATGACAACTTCTCGTGTTTTCCTTGGTAGTTTTGTCTTTAATACATCTAATTCTGCTAAAACTTCATCTATTTTTTGAATTATACCTCTAGCCTCTTGAACACTATTTCTATATTCTTCTACACGATTGGAAAATCCACGATGTGCATCCATTAAAGATGGTATAAGTTGAATTTCAGTATTTCCTACTTTTTTATCTAAAGATCCAGCAAAAGCAAGTCTATGTAGTTCATCATCAGTTAAAAATGTTGGTGTTACTCTAATTAAATACTCATTTTGTTCATTTATATTCATACCAGGATAACTTAAATCTCCATAATATGTTGCACCTACTCTATCCTTATTAGGATGTTTCAATGCATAGTATACTTTCTTTTTATAGTGATCTGAAACTCTGAAATCTCCTTTAGGCGTACCATCTTGTTCAAATAATTGTGCTAAATAATATTGTCCTTTTTTTATAGCTACATTAAGAATTGGAGTTTCATCAATTACTCTATCCCTTTTTCTCAATAATTCTTCCCTTACTTCGTCCAAATCTTCCTTATATTTGAATCTTGGTTCTTTTACTACATTTTCTAATAAATCCTCATTCATGCACATCACTCCTAGAAACAATTATATCACATAATTTATATTCTCACATAATAATTATTCTCAATAAAATCCTGAGTCTCTTTGAAATCACTATTAAAGAATAAAGATAAGTAAAAATAAAATAATCTTTCTTTTCTATCATTAATCTCAAATAATAATTTATATTGATCCCAACTAATACTATTAAGTTTCGTATAGAATATAGGAAAACATATATAGAATAATTTCATAAATCTTATATTCTCCCTATCAAACATATAACTATTACCATAATAATATGAATAATATGTAGAATACTTTTCTACTGCATAATTATCAGTATTTTCATATACTTTCTTACCTATATTCCAAAATAGTAAAAGATTATACATATATCACCTCCTACTATATTATTAGAAAAAAAAAGAGTTTCACAACTCTTTTTTTATTATTTTGCTTCTTCTATAGCTCTTGTTTCACGAACTACAGTAATTTTAATTGTACCTGGGTACTTCAAATTAGCTTCAATTTGTTCTTTAACTTCTCTAGCAATTTGATGTGCTTCTAAGTCATCTACTTCTTCTGGTTTAACAATTACACGTAATTCACGACCAGCTTGAACAGCATATGTCTTATCTACGCCTTTAATTTCATTACCAATTTCCTCTAATTGAGATAAACGATTAATGTAATTTTCTAATGAATCATTTCTAGCACCAGGACGACTAGCAGATAATGCATCAGCAATAGCAACTATTACTGAGATAACTGATGTAGCAGCTGTATCACCATGATGTGAAGCAATAGCATTAATTACTACTTCATTTTCATGATATTTCTTAGCTATATCAACACCAATATCTACATGGCTTCCTTCTACTTCATGGTCAATTGCTTTACCAATATCATGTAAAAGTCCTGCACGCTTAGCTAAATTAACATTTTCTCCTAACTCTCCAGCAAGTAATCCAGAAAGTTCAGCAACTTCTTTAGAATGTTGTAGAGCATTTTGTCCATAACTTGTTCTAAAATGAAGTTTACCAATTGTTTCAATTAATTCAGGATCAAATTTTGCAAGTCCTAAACTCATTACTGTATCATTTCCATATTCAATAATTTGTTTTTTCATGTCTTTGCAAACTTTGTCATATAACTCTTCAATACGAGTTGGATGGATTCTTCCATCTTTAATTAAGCTTTCAAGTGTAACTCTAGCAATCTCTCTTCTTAATGGATCGAAACTAGATACAACTACTGCTTCAGGAGTATCATCAATAATTAAATCTACTCCAGTAATAGCTTCGATAGTACGAATATTTCTACCCTCTCTACCGATAATTCTACCTTTCATTTCATCGTTAGGTAAATCAACAACTGTAACTGTTTGATCACTAGCGATATCAGCTGCATATCTTTGCATTGAAGTTACTATTAACTCTCTTGCTTGTTTATCAGCTTTTAACTTAGCTTCATCTTCAGCTTCTTTAATATACTCTGAAATTTCTTTAGCCATACTTTCACGTACTTTAGTCATTACTAATTCTTTAGCTTTGTCTTTACTAAATCCAGAGATCTTTTCAAGTAAATCTAGTTGTTCCTTTTTGATTTCCTCCACTTTACTTTTTTCATTTTGGATTTCTTCTTGTTTTTCAGATAGTTTATTTTCACGTTCTTCTAATGCAGATTCACGTTTTTGATACATTTCATCACGTTTATCAATGTTAGCTTCACGTTGTAATAATCTATTTTCACTTTCTTTTAATTCTTCTTTTTTCTCACGAATTTCTTTGTCTAAATCCATCTTTGCTTTGTGAGCTTCTTCTTTTTGCTCAATAGCAGCATCTCTTTTTAATCTTTCTATTTCTTTCTTGGCATTAGCAATCATAGATTCTGCTTTTTTATTTGCCATAGAACCCTTCATAGAATTAATGATTAATGAGATGACAAAGCCTACTACAAGGCCTATCACAACAAGTAAAATGGAGAATAATGTCTTATCCATATACTTCCTCCATCTAGACCGATATTACTACCAATCTACTTCTATTTTAGTAATAATTTAAATACTTGTCAAGGAAAAGAAAAATAGGCTTTTGCCTATTTCTTAAAGTATCTTTTTATAGTTTCATAATCATTATATTTAACCTTTTTATCACCTATTGCCATATAGTTATCTCTACCCTTTCCAAGTATTAAAACTACATCACCAATAGACGCTATACTAAGTGCATAATTAATAGCTTCTTCTCTATCAATTATTCTAATATAATCAAGATTATTTCCTACCATCTCATCAATAATATCATCAACATTTTCATTTCTAGGATCATCCATAGTAAATATAGATATATCTGATTTAGAAATAACCATATTACCAATTACTGGTCTTTTTTCATGATCTCTTCCTCCAGCACATCCAGTAACTGTAATTATCCTATTATAATCTTTAAAAGTATCAAGAATATTTTCTATACCATTAATAGTATGAGCATAATCTAAGATAATTGTATAATCTTGACCAAAATCTAATACTTCACATCTACCACTAATAGGAGTAAGCTTCTTAATATTACTAATTAATTCTTTAGAATCTACTCCATATAGTAATGAAATAATAAAAGCCATCACTACATTATAAACATTATACTCTCCTAATAAAGGGCTAGTAATAGAGTACTCTATATCTTTATATTTAAGTTCTATTAACACATTTTTATTAACATAACTAATATTTTTTATTGTAAAATTTACATTTTTCTTACCAAAAGAATACATATTTTGACATTTTATATTCTGTAAATTAACATCATCACCATTAATAACTACATAAGAATTATCTTTTATTAAATCGAGTAACTTCATCTTACACTTCTTATAGTTTTCAAAACTACCATGTACATTTAAATGATCCCCAGTTATATTAGTAAACCCTATAATATCAAACTTAACATTATCCACTCTATCATGTAGTAATGCTTCACTAGACACTTCCATTACTACTGTCTTTATCCCAGCATCTTTTATTTTTCTTAAATCACTATATAATTCACTAATACAAGGTGTAGTATTACTAGTACTAATAGTTTCACCATTAATAGTAAGACCATTTGTACCTATATAGGCTGAATTAAGTATCAATCTATTAATAATAGTAGCTGTAGTAGTCTTACCATCAGTACCAGTTATACCTATAAAAGAAAAGTCATTTAAATCTATATCATAAAACTTTAAACAAAGTTTTTTATAATATTCATCGATATTATCCACAATAATATGTGGAATATCTATATTTATCTCTCTATCTGCTACTATGAATATCGCTCCATTATTTATAGCATCTTCAATATGGTCATAGTGATCTACATTAAAGCCCTTAGTAGCTACAAAGATATAATTCTCCTTAACTAATCTAGAATCATCTACAATCCCTTTAATATCAATATCTAAGTCATAATCAATTAATTCTCTTAGTTTCATATTATCCCTCTATTTATTATATGAGTATAACATAAAAAGGAGATTACTCTCCTTTTTTCTCATCTTTTTCTGAAATGTCGTAGAATTCTCTAACTTTCTTTTCTAATTCATTTGCTAATTCTACATTATCTTTTAATAATAACTTAACATTTTCTTTACCTTGTCCTAGTTTTTCACCGTTGTATGCATACCAAGCACCAGTCTTTTCAAGGATACCAGCTTCACTAGCCATATCAATGATTTCACCTTCTCTTGATACACCCTCACCATACATAATATCTACCATGCATGATTTAAATGGAGGAGCAACTTTGTTTTTAACAACTTTAACACTTGTCTTATTACCAACAACGCCTTCACCCATTTTTAATTGTTCACATCTTCTAATTTCAAGTCTAACACTTGCATAGAATTTTAATGCACGTCCACCAGTAGTAGTTTCAGGATTACCAAACATAACACCTACTTTCTCTCTTAATTGGTTAATGAATATTACTGTAGTATTAGTTTTGCTTATTGTACCATTTAACTTTCTTAATGCTTGAGACATAAGCCTAGCTTGAAGACCTACATGAGAGTCACCCATTTCACCATCAATTTCTGCTTGAGGTACAAGTGCTGCTACTGAGTCGATTACTATAATACTAATAGCTTCACTTCTAACTAAAGCATCACATATTTCTAATGCTTGTTCTCCTGTATCAGGTTGAGATAATAATAACTCATCTATATTAACACCTAATCTTTCAGCATATACTGGATCTAATGCATGTTCTGCATCAATAAAAGCAGCTCTTCCACCTAACTTTTGATGTTCAGCAATTGCTTGTAATGCAAAAGTAGTTTTACCAGAAGATTCAGGTCCATATATTTCAATTATTCTTCCTTTTGGATATCCACCTACTCCTAGAGCTACGTCAAGAGACAAGATTCCACTTGATACTACATCTACTTTCATATGTTTATTTTCCCCAAGTTTCATAATTGAACCTTTACCGAATTGTTTTTCAATATCATTTAATACTTGTTCTAAAGCCTTATCTTTATCTTTATTTGTATCTTTACTTACAGCCATTTTATATCCTCCTCGTAAATAACTTACAATACCATTGTATAATCATATTTTATGTTTGTCAATACTTTTTTCGAACATTTGTTTTTATATTTTACACACCGTTTTTTCCTTGAAAAATAAAGATTCCCTAGCAATTAGGGAATCATTTTTTAATTTTTTTACTCTTTTTTATAAGATTTCTATTTTTTCAAATAATAGTTTTTTATTCAATACATAATACTCTACTGCACTAACAATAGACATAATACATGCAAAGTATAGTAAGAATAAATCTACTCTAATATTAATAAACTCAAATGGCATATTATAGAAGAATACTAATGTAATACCTACCATCATACTAGCAGTCTTCCATTTACCACTTTTTATAGCAGCTTGAACTTTACCTTTACTTGCAGCTTGCATCTTAATAGCATCTACTACTATATCTCTTGTTATATATATAACTGGAATAAATACTGGTATATATCCGTTACATGCAAGTAATATTAATACTGGACTAACTAATACTTTATCCGCAATAGCATCTAACATCTTACCTGTATCTGTAACTAAATTATATTTTCTTGCTAAATAACCATCTAAAAAATCAGTTAAACTAGCCACTATAAAGATAACACCAGCTATTAAATAATTTAATTCAACTATTATTCCATTTATTTCATACTTAGGAAAATTAAATCCAAAGAAATCAAAAGGAATTACTAGTAATAATATAATTACTACTGTTAAAAATAATCTTAATACTGTAATTCTATTAGGCAAATTCATAAATCTCTACATCTCCTTTTAATTCATCAGTTCTCTCTGGTTGTTTATGTATGAAGTTTAGTATTAAATATACTATTAATATTATTAATAATATACCAGTTATTATATAAATTAATGGCATAAAATTAAACTTTTCTTTATATTCTTTAGTATATGGAGATTTAACTTTTCTTTCTTGCTCTTCACTTTCTTTTTTCTTTTGAGCAGCAGCTATATCTTCTAAAGATATTTTAGATGTATGTTGAAATAAAAAACCATTAAACTCATCTAATACTTTATCAGAATTTAATCCTAAGTATTTAGCATAAAGTTTAATATAGTCTCTTAGTTCATATATATCTTTAAATGCCTTTACGTTTCCACTCTCAATATTCTCAAGTTGTGATGTTGAAAGTTCCAAATCTTCACAAGCTTCAGTAATACTTACACCATTACCAACTCTTGTTTGTTTTAAGTACTCCCCTAATTCCTTCATATGACACCTCTATTATAACAATATAATATAAATAAGCCATGTTCTGTTCCCTTACGGGCGACAAACATTTATCTACCTTTCGGTCCCTAACTCCATTCAGTTCTTTCGTTAGGACTCTCCTACCAATTTTGGATTTCTCACTCGCGGAGTTTACCACGTTTCAGCCTTATCTTTCGAAAAGGATCGTTTCTGCGGCACTTTATGGGATATTCCATATCGATTGACTTAGGACATCTCCTGTCGTTAGCTAAACTACCCTAGGTTATTTTTTCCCTAGGCACGAACACTACAACCATCACAGGTATGTGTGAGCATGGACTTTCCTCAAGGGTCTCAAGAACCCCAGCGTTTGTCTATATATTATTTGTTTCCTTCTTCATCATTATTCTTTTGACTATAAACCATCTTCTCAAGTTGAGAAAGTCTACGCATAATATCTACGTTAGTAACTTCTCCTCCATTAGAGTTAGCAGCTACTTCCATATTTAACTTAGTATTACGTAGTTCTTGTTTTAAACTCATAATTTCACTAAGTAAATCTGCTTTTTCTTTCTCTAAGCTATTAATGATTTCTAAAAATTGTTCATAATCACCAATAATATCATCAAGAAATTGATCAACTTCTTTTAAACGATAACCTCTTGTATCAATTTTAAAACTCTTCTCTAAGATATCCTTAGGCATAAATTTAATTCTATTTTGATACATAAAATATCACCAATCCCTTACAGTAATATTATGTCATTTTTTCTTATTCCTGTCAATTATTAACCCATTCTTTAATACTCTAATTTTAGCTTCTTTTGTATTATTAATCATTTTATTTAAAACTTTATTAATCATAATATCATTCATTTTCATCACCAAAAACAATAATAATATAACATTTAAAAAAAATCATAAAAACGACAAAACTAGATATAAAAATACATATAAAAATATATGGCAAAATATACAACTTTATAGTATAATAATTAATAGGTGATAAAGATGAATTATCCTAATGGTATAAAAAAAGATAATAATATCACTTTATCTACTATAAAGAACTCTAAGAATAGAGGAATGACTCTAGAAAATGATTTAAATGAAACTAATGAGTATTATAGAGATATGGATATTGCTATTATCTATAAAAAACCAACACCTATAAAAATAGTTAAAGTAGATTATCCATCTAGAAGTGAAGCTAAAATAAAAGAAGCTTACTTCACAGTACCATCAACTACTGATTACAATGGATTATATAAAGGATTCTATATTGATTATGAAGCTAAAGAAACAAGTAGTAAAACTTCTTTTTCTTTAGAAAACATTCACACTCATCAAATTAAACATCTAGAAAGAATACATAATCATAAAGGAATAGCTTTTTTAATTGTAAGATTTACTACTTTAAATGAAACATATTTATTAAAAATAGAAGATTTCTTAAATTTTATTAATAATAATGATAGAAAATCAATACCAATTGATTATTTTAAAGAAAAAGGATATTTAATAAAGGATGGTTATAGACCAAGAGTTGATTACTTAAAAGTAGTCGATTCAATATTGGAGGTATACGAATGCGAAAGATAAAGAAGATTAAAAAAAGAAAAAAGACTACTCATACTAATAGTGGTGTAAAAATAAGAAAAAGAAAACTAGGTTTAAATGTTAAATTAGCTATTCTTTTAGCAGTTATTGCAGCATTACTAATATGCTATGTATCTTTAGGAGTTAAATATGCAGTTCTTGTAGGAATGCTAATGTTCATAGTATTTGGTATCGGGTTTATTGCTACTAGAAAAGGTAGAAAAAGAAGAAAACTAGTAAGTCTTATACTAATAGTATTTTTCTCATTAGGTATTCTTGCTTTAGTAGGGTTCTCAGTATTTGTAATGTATATTAAGAAAGAATCTGATCCTAAATATGAGAAAGCTAAACTTAATACTTTAGAGATGTCTAGAATATATGATAAAGATGGTAATGAAATTGCTAAACTAGGTTCAGAAAAACGTGAAAAAGTAACTTATGATGAATTACCTGAAGTATTAGTAGATGCAATTATCGCTACAGAGGATTCAAGATTCTTCCAACATAATGGTTTTGATGCTCCTCGTTTTATTAAAGCAACTATTGGACAATTAACACAAGGTTCTGAAGCAGGTGGTGCTTCTACATTATCAATGCAAGTTACTAAGAATAGTTTTACAGATCCTTTAGGAAAAGCTTCTAGTGGATATAAAGGAATTATTCGTAAGTTTGAAGATATTTATATAACAGTATTTATGTTAGAAAAAGATTATTCAAAAGAACAAATTATAGAGTTCTATGTTAATAACCACTTCCTAGGTGGAAATATCTATGGTGTTGAAGAAGCATCAAATGCTTACTTTGGTAAATCAGTAAGTGAATTAAACTTAAGTGAAGCTGCTATCTTAGCTGGTATGTTTAAATCACCTAACTACTATAGACCAACAGTAAATCCAGATAATGCTGCAAAAAGACGTAAAACAGTTCTATACTTGATGAGAAGAGCTGGATATATTACAAAAGAAGAAGAAGAAGCCGCTAATGCTATTCCAGTTGAATCACTTACAGCTGATGTTGCAACTTCAAATGCAAATCCATACCAAGGATTTATTGATACTGTGGCTGAAGAATTAGAAGAAAAATATGGAGTTAGTCCATATACTACACCACTTCTTGTATATACAACACTAGATCAAAGTAGACAACAAGCTGTTAATAAAGTATTAAGTGGTGAAAATTATAGTTGGATAGATGATAGAGTTCAATCAGGTGTAGCAGTACTTGAATCAAGTTCAGGTAAAATACTAGCTATAGGTAATGGACGTAATATTAATTCAAGAACACAAGGACAAGCTAGACAATATAACTATGCTACACAAATAAAACGTCAACCAGGATCTACTGCTAAACCACTATTTGATTATGGTCCAGGTATTGAATATAATAACTGGTCTACATATGAAATATTTGATGATGCACCATATTCATATTCAAATGGTAGATCTATAAAGAACTGGGATGGTGGATACTTCGGTAAAATCACATTACGAAGAGCATTATCAACATCACGTAATATCCCAGCACTTAAAGCTTTCCAAAGAACTGATAATGAAAAAATAAAAGAATTCGTTTTAAATTTAGGATTAACTCCTGAAGTATGTGCCAGTGGTTATAAGTATGATCGTACTAATAATAACTGTGTAAATAAAGAAGATAAAAATGATACACAAGCTACAATAGGATTACATGAAGCACATTCAATTGGAGCCTTCACTGGAGTTTCTCCATTAGAGATGGCAGCAGCATATGCAGCATTCTCAAATGGTGGATACTACAATGAACCATATTCAGTTAATAAATTTGTATATCGTCAAACTGGAGTGACAGTAGAACATCAATCAGAAAGAAAACAAGTTATGTCAGATTCAACTGCTTATATGATATCTAGTGTTTTACAAGATGTTGCTTTAACTGGTGGTACACCAAGTAATGTAGCATGTAAAACTGGTACTACAAACTTTGATGAAAACACAATGAATGATTATAACATGCCATGGGATGCAATCCGTGACTCATGGGTTGTTGGATATTCAACACAAACTACAATCGGTATGTGGTATGGATATGATAGTTTCACAAGAGAATCAATTGCAGAAGGTTATGTATTACATAACGTACCTGCTACAATTCAAAAAGATAGATTATTCTTAGCATTAGTATATTCTGGTGCTATGGAATGGGATAGAGCTGGATTTAGTCAACCAAGTAGTGTTACAAGAGTAAATGTATCACCTAACTCAAATCCACCAAAACTAGCAATTCCAGGGCAACCTTCTGTATCTGAATTATTCAAGAAAGGTACAGAACCTACAGAATATGACTTCTCTAATTACAAATTACCAGCACCAAGTAACTTAAAAGTAACTGATGATGGTACTAAAGTAACACTTTCATGGGGTGCTGTATCACCTGGAGGATTAGCTACTGGTGATCATGGTTCATTCGGATATAATGTTTATAAAGATGGTGTCTTAATAACATGGACAGATAAAACAACATATACATTTGCTCCAACTAATGGAGTATATGGTACATATAAAGTAATTGGTACTTATAAATCATATAATGACATTCAAACAAATGCAGCAGAAAAAAAATATGAAAAACCTAAAATAGTATGTCCTGCAGACGCTACAGTATCAGGAAATACATGTGTATGTAATGATAAAAACAAAGAATATGATGCAACATCTAAAACATGTAAAGCAAAAACAGTTGAACCAGAAACTGATACTAATACAGAAACTGACAAAGAAAAAGAGTAAGATTAACTTACTCTTTTATTTTTCTCTATACATATATCTTTTAACTTACAATTCATACACTCTGGCTTTATAGCCTTACAGTAATATCTACCAAATAAAACTAATTGTAAATGTCTTTTAGCCCATACATCTTTAGAAAATACTTTTTCTAACTTTTTCTCTATCTTCAAAGGATCATCTTTCTTAGAAGCTAATTTAAGTCTCTTAGAAACTCTTTCTACATGAGTATCCACTGCTATGCAAGGTATATTATAAAACTCTCCTAAAAACACATTAGCTGTCTTTCTACCTACTCCAGGTAGTTTAATTAATAAATCTCTATCTTTAGGAACTATTCCATTATAATCATCCTCTATTATAGTAGCTATATCCTTTATATAAGAAGCTTTCTTTCTAAAAGACCCAACTGGTCTAATAATACTCTCTAAGTCCTCTAAATGGGCTTTTTTTAATGTTTTAAGGCTATTATACTTATTAAATAATATAGGAGTAACAGTATCAACCCTTTTATCAGTACTTTGAGCACTTAAAACAATAGCTATTAATAACTCATAATCATTATTATAATTTAATTCACATTTAGGATTAGGAAATAATTCATCTAGATATAAATCAATACTATTCTTCTTCATCTAACCAATTCCAATCAAATATCTCAGTATCTATCTCTATATCCTTTTCTTCTTTATCAGAATGCTTATTTCTCATCTTTAATACATCATCAATAGTATTAATACCCTTCTTATTCCATTCATAAAGTATTTTATCCATATATCTAATATTACTAACATTATTACGTACAGATTCCTTTAAAGCCTCTATAATTAACTCTTCATCATAATTATCATCTAACCAAGCTTTAATAATCTCATACTCATTAGAATTTAAAGTTCTTCCAAATTCCTTCTCAATAAGTTCAAACACATTAGAATTACTATTATCTTTATCTTTAGTAACCTCTCCTATAGTTAAACAAGTTATTTTATTATAAAAATCATCTAAAGAAATAATCTCTTCCATTACATTCTTATCATTCTTTATAACTTCTACTCTAATTAATTTCTTCTCAGTTAATACCCCAATATAATTCATTATACTAGTAGTATCAATACCTAAATCATTAGAAAACTTATTAGGATCAAATAAAAACTTATCCCCTAAATTATATAAATACATTAAAAATATAAACTCATCCATTTCAACATTTAATTCTTTATAATTTTTAAGTAAATATAAAGGTACAACAATATTTCCATTCTTAAAAATATCTATTAATTTAGAATTTTTCATATTATCATCTCCTTAATTTATTATAATAACATAAAATATAAAAAAAAAGAATTAGTTAAAGAAATTAGTTAAGTCTGAACCTTCCTCTTTCTTTTCCTCTACTTCTTCTTTTTTCTCTTCTACAGTATTATTAACTTCACCCATAGAAATAGATTCATCATCATCTAAAACATTATTATCTACATTTCCATATGTTAAATTAACTGTCTCCTCCATAGGAGCATTAATACTAACTTCTTTTGCTTTAGCTAATCTTTTTTCTTTAAGTTTTCCAAAAACAGTACGTAAAATCATTATAAGTACTATTAATACTGCTAAACCTGCTAAAGATAAGACTATTATAGTCATTAAACCTTTTTCTTGTAGTTCAACAATTAACTTATTAATACCACTAATTTCTTTTTTATCAATAGCTCCATTAACTATTTCATCTAAAGTTAAACCTTTATATTTATCATATCCACCTATCTGACAATACTTATTCTCATCAAGTACAGATATATATTTAACATCAGTAGCACTTTTACCTTCAACAAAGTATTTAGAAATTACTTTAATTGAAAAAGGTGCACTAGTATTACCACTTAACTTATATGCTGAATAATTACTATCTAAATCTTTATCAGTACAATAAGTTAAATATCCAATATTCTTTTGATCTTCATCAAATAATAATATATTAATACTAACAGGTTGCTTAGTAACAGTATTATTCTTAATACTATCAAAACTAATTAAACCATTACCTTTACTATCTACTTTAGAATTATATACAAAACCATTATAATCAAACTTTTCAGTCTTAACACTAGCTTTAGTATCTACAGGTATCAAAGTTTTAACATCATAATCTTCTGCATACACCATTATTGGTAGTAATAATAAAACTAATAAAAACCATTTTTTCATATTATCACCCCTAAGAGTAATTATCATTTATATATTTAGATATACTCATCTTATTATTTTCTAATTTATTATACAATATTTTTTCTTCAATATCATCATAAATTTCTTTTAAATATTCCCCTGGTTCCCTATTTAGTATAGCCATAATCTCTTCCGCAGTAATATCTATCTCTTTTCTACTCTTAATAATAAGATTATTATACGCTTCAGTTATTGTCTTAATATCATCTTTTTTAATCTTACCAGCTACACTATTAACATATAATCCATATTTATATAATACACTAGGATTTAAGTTATCAAGTTCTACTACTTTATTAACACTATCTATCAAATCTATCTCATTCTTATTAAAAGGATATTTATCCCCTACATTTAATACACTCCATATACCTATAGAACTAGTAACATCAGTTTCTAATACTTTAGATAAATTAGGTATTTCTAATTCAACATCTAATCCTAAATCAATAAGTAATTTAATACCCTTCTTAAAATTAGGACTATTAAATATCTTATCTAATTCCTCTTTTTTTCTAGTATAAGATAAATCAACTAATAATCCTTTAGTTTTCTTTATAGCTTCAATTACTTCTTCATCTAATTCAAAATCTAATATAGTAGCAAATCTAATAGCTCTAAGTATTCTCAAACTATCTTCATTAAACTTATCATAACTATTACCTACAGTTCTAATAATCTTATGAGCTAAATCAGCTTTACCACCTAAACAGTCAATAACATGACCATTTTTATCCATACATAATGTATTAATAGTAAAATCTCTTCTTAATAAATCTTCCTCTATACTATCAATATACTTAATTTCATTAGGATGTCTATTATCACTATAACCTATTTCTTTTCTAAAAGTAGTAATTTCATAATTAACACCTTTAATTACTACAGTAACAGATCCATAGTCTTCACAAGGTAAACAATTATCTTTAAATATTTCTTTAATATCCTTAGGAGTAGCATTAGTACATATATCTATATCATTAGATTCTATTCCTAATAAATAGTCCCTTACAAATCCACCAACTATATAGGAAACAAAACCCTTATTATCAATCTCTTTAAGTAGTTTTAAAGCATTATTAAGCAAACCTATCACCTACCTATTACTAGTATAACATAAAAATAAAAGAACCTAACGGTTCTTTTTTAATAACTAAAATTAGTTTACAGCGTCTTTTAATGCGCTTCCTGCTTTGAAAGTAACAGCTTTTCTAGCAGCAATTTTAACAGTTGCACCAGTTCTTGGGTTACGTCCTTCTCTAGCAGCTCTTTTTGAAACACCAAATGTTCCGAAACCAACTAGTGGAACTTTATCTCCTTTTACTAATGCTTTTGTGATTGCACCGAATGTTGCATCAATTGCTCTAGTAGAGTCAGCTTTAGTTAATCCAGTAGCTTTTGCTACAGCTTCTACTAATTCAACTTTTTTCATTTTATTTACCTCCCTATGTAAATTAAGCATATTCTGCTTACAATTTAAAATTACCATATTTTAAAACTAAAAGCAACTAATTTTACTTAAATTTATCAAGTTTTTCGTTTATTTGACTTAAAATTGCTATAATATGACCAATCGAAAAGATAAAAACACATACTAGTAAACTAATAAACCAAATAACAAACATTAAAGAATAATTAAACTCAGTAACTAAACAAGTATCACTAGAGAAATATGATGTAGTAGTACAAGTAGAAAATAAGTTACCAAATACTATTCCTAAGAAGAAACATATAACAAAAACTCCTATCGCAAACATTTGATAAAAATTAAGTTTATAACTACCAACTTTACTCTTAACAGAATTAGCTTTAGGAAAATCTTTCTTACTCTTATTTACCTCATCAAAGAAATCCATTACTTATCCCCCTTCTTATTACCATCAAGACTATCTTTAACATCCTTAGCTGCTTGTTTCATATTTTTACCTATTTCTTTACCAGCTTCTTTAGTAGCTTCAACTGCCTTATCTATCTTTTTATCAATACCCTTTTCTACTACATAATCATTGATATTTTTACCTATATCATCAACTGTCTTAGAAACACTCTTATCAATTTCATTAATTGTCTTTTTAATATCATCCAAATTCATAGTATCACCTACATCTATTTTTTTCTTATCTAAAAATATTCTATATAAATATATATATCTAGCTAACAAGATAATATATATTGTATCTAATATTGTAATAATGACTCCACTAATAACCACAGTATTAATAAGATTAACCGCTAATAATATAATAGTTACTACTATAATACTATAAAACATAAAATCATTAGGTAACTCATTAAATGGAGATTTACTTAAATAGAACTCTCTCCATATTCTAGTATCTCTCATAAGAGTATGTACTAAATATATAAGTAATAATGTATTTAAAACAAAATCTAATGTACTATTAAAACTAAATGCCTGTACAAGTGTAAGAAAAGAAGTCGTTGTAGTTATAAAATATATAAATATTAGAAATGCACTTAAATAATTAAAATATCTCTTACCTATATAAAACTTAATCAATATAAAATATATCAGTATAAATAGATAAATACTATTATGATTAATAATACTAGTAAATAATTCTAAAGAACCATTTCTACCTAAAGCAAACGATTGACTAAATACAATTATTAAAATAATAATAAATATAATCATACTTGTAATAGTATTAGCATCATTATACCATTTCTTTCTACTCTCCATTAATTGTCACCATCCTAATTAATTATATCATATTAATTGAAAATAAAGTAATATTTATGTTATAATAAATGCGAATTGGAGGGGATATTATGAATCTACCTACTGTAGCTTTAGTTGGAAGACCTAATGTTGGTAAAAGTACTCTATTTAATAAAATAGTTGGTAAACAAGTATCTATTATAGAAGATTTACCAGGAGTAACTAGAGACAGAATCTACCATGAAGCAACATATAATAAGAAAAGATTTTATTTAATTGATACCGGTGGTATAGATGCTACTAAAATGGATTTTAATGATGAAATTAAAATGCAGGCAGAAATTGCTATTTCTGAAGCAGATGTAGTAGTATTCATAGTAGATGGTAAAGAAGGATTAACTTCTAATGATTTAATCGTAAGAGATATTCTAAGAAAAACAGATAAAAAAGTAATAGTAGCTATTAATAAAATAGATGTAAAAGATGCTCAAGATAATATATATGATTTCTATGAACTAGGATTTGATACTTATATTCCTATAAGTAGTATCCATAATACTGGTTTCATAGAATTAATGGATAATATAACTCTAAACTTCCATGAAAAAGAAGAAGTAATAGATGATAGAATAAAATTCTCAATCATAGGAAGACCTAATGTAGGTAAATCATCTTTAATGAATGCCCTACTAAATGAAGAAAGAGTTGTAGTCTCAGATGTAGCTGGAACTACAAGAGATTCAATAGATTCAGTATTAAAGTATCATGATGAAGAATTTGTAGTAATAGATACTGCTGGTATGAGAAAAAAAGGTAAAGTATTTGAGTCCGTTGAAAAATATAGTCTATTTAGATCATTAAAGTCAATCGATAGAAGTGACTTATGTTTAGTAGTAATAAATGCAGAAGAAGGTATTACTGAACATGATAAACATATCGCAGGATATGCTATTGAAAGAGGAAAAGGATTAATATTTGTAGTTAATAAATGGGATACAGTAACTGACACTACTATAAATGAATTTGAAAAATTAATGAGAGCTGAATTCCAATTTGCCACATATGCTCCAATTGTATTTTTATCTGCAAAAACAAAAAAAAGAATACATACATTAATGCCTGAAGTATTAAAAGTAAAAGAAAATATAAAAAGAGAAGTAAAAACATCTCTATTAAACGATATGATATTAGATGCTTATAATCTAAATTTACCTCCATCATATAAAGGTAAAAGATTAAAAATATATTTCACATCTCAAACAGGTATTAATCCACCTAAATTTACTTTTAGAGTAAATAATAAAGGCTTAGTACACTTTTCTTATGAAAGATACTTAGAAAATAAAATAAGAGAAAACTTTGATTTTGAAGGTACTCCTATAGTACTTCAATTTAAAAATAGAAGTGGTGATGAATAATGATTATAGGTAATAATAATTTTAATAGTAATAATAATAATTTTAAAAATAAAATGAATGCTATTAAAGAAAATTCAAAAAATATAGGAAATAATCATTCAAATCCTATAAGTACTAATCAATATAAAGATGTAAATAATAGTAATGAAATGTTAGATAGATCTCTAGATATACTACAAGATAGACTAAATAAAGGATTAATATCTTATGAAGATTTTCAAAAACAATGTACTAGAATAGGTAAATTAAGAAAATAAATTAATCTCCTACATATAATTATGTAGGAGGTTTTTTATGTTTAAAGATAGTTTATTTAATAAAATAGAAAAGAAGACTAATATAAATAAAGATACTATTATGAATCTAGCTAATAAAATACAAAAAAATAATATGAAAGATGAAACTACTCTAAGAGAAGTAATAAAAGATTTAAGCAATCTTACAGGTAAAGAAGTATCTAAAGAAAAAGAAGATAAAATAATAAATGCTATTATAAATGATCAAGTACCAAACAATATTGATAAAATGTTTTAAGTATTATATAATTAAAGAGAATAGGAAGTGTTTATATGGGAGATAATAGAGAAGAAAATATCATAGAACAAGTACCAAATAAATATGAATATGTAAATGGTCAAAGAGTAGTAGTTAATGAAGAAAAAATACAAGCAAATATATTTATTGTATATCGTCTAAAGAATGGTGCTTTATATATAGATGCACGTCTTGCTAAAAGATTTGATATTGAAAGTAAAGGAATAAATATCGAAATTGATGGTAACTTGCATTATCAAGTAAATAACCATGATATTGATTATATAATAACTGTCTCAGAAGGAACACTACTACCAGAATATAGACCATATGAATTTGATAAAAGCCCAATAGACCATGACTATGCTGAAGAAGATAATGGAATAACTAATAATCATTACTTCACATACTATGAAGATATTGAAAGTAAAAAATTATATATTCCTGAAGAAATAAGTAAAATACTAAAAGACTTAAATATTAATTTTGAAGATACTGCTAAAATGATAGAAGGAAAAAAATGTTATTCTACTACTAAAGATTCATTAGATGACTTAGAAAAAAGATTTGGATATATAGGTCATAAACAATCAATAATAAAAAAACATGAAGAAAAAGAAATAGGTGTTTGCGAATTAAATGGAGATATATATATACCTGAAAACATTCTTTCTAAATATAAAAAAGATAATAAAAATAAGAAGATTAAAGTAGACGGTGAATTATATATAAAAATAAGTAAATCTGAATTGGATGATATTATAAAATCATACTTCAATGATGATATTAATTTAAAATTTAAAGAATTAAAGATTAAACCAATAGAAGATTACTATGATAATCAATTAAGTGATATGTTAAAAGAAACATCTACTACTCCACCTACTGAACCATCATTTGAAAAATAAAAGAACTTTTAGTTCTTTTTTTTATGTATAAACATAAGTATTTAATAAATGAGGAGAATGTTATGGAAAAATATGAAATTATTAAAAACATAGCCAAACGTAGTGGCGGAGATATTTATTTAGGAGTAGTTGGTGCTGTACGTACTGGTAAATCTACTTTTATTAAAAGAATGATAGAGACACTAGTAGTACCTAATATAGAAGATGAATATGAAAGAAAAAGAGCCTTAGATGAAATACCACAAACTGCTCAAGGTAGAACTATTATGACCACAGAACCAAAGTTTGTACCTAATAATACTGCTAAGATAAAAATAGATGATGTAACTTGTAATATAAAATTAATAGATTGTGTTGGATACATGATTGATGGTGCCATAGGAGCTACCGATGAAAACGGTCCAAGAATGGTAAAAACACCTTGGTACAATGATGAAATACCATTCACAGAAGCAGCTGAAATTGGAACTGAAAAAGTTATTAAGGAACACTCTACTATTGGTATTGTAGTAACACAAGATGGTTCTATTGGAGAATTTAAAAGAGATGACTACGTAGAAGTAGAAAAAAGAGTAGTAAATGAATTAACTACTATTGGTAAACCATACATAGTAATATTAAATACTACTCATCCAACTCAAACAGATACAAAAGAACTATCAATCAAACTACAAGAAGAATATAATGTACCAGTACTCCCAATAAATGTAGAAGCTATGACTGAAAAAGATATGTATAATATCTTAAGAGAAGCTCTATATGAATTTCCAGTATTAGAAGTAAGAATAAATATGCCAGAATGGATATCTATCTTAAATCCAGATAATAAGATTAAAAAAGCTTATATTGAATCCATTAAAGAAAGCATAATAGATATAGATAAAATAAAAGATGTAGATAAAATAACTAATCATTTATTAGAAAATGAATATATAGAAAAAGCTTATTTATCTGATATAGATACTTCTACAGGAATAATCACAGTAAACTTAACTGCTCCAAAAGAACTATTCAATGAAACACTAAAAGAACTAATAGATATAGATATCACATCTAAGAAAGATTTACTATCTCTATTCCAAGAATTTAATACTGCAAAGAAAGAATATGATCAATTTAAATATGCTTTAAAAATGGTAAAACAAACTGGTTATGGTATAGCTACCCCATCTATTGAAGATATGAAGTTAGATAAACCAGAAATAATAAAACAAGGAACACGTTACGGAGTAAAACTAAAAGCAGTTGCCCCATCTATTCATCTTATTAAAGTAGATGTAGAATCCACATTTGAACCAATCATAGGAAGTGAACTTCAATCAAAAGAACTTATTGATTATCTAAATAAAAATAATAATGAAATATGGAAAAGTGAAATCTTTGGACGTAGTTTAGAATCAATAGTCCAAGAAGGTATCCAATCAAAGATTAATCTAATGCCAGATAACATTAGATATAAACTACAAAATACTCTAACTAAAGTAGTTAATAAAGGAAGTAATAATGTAATTACTATAGTAATATAAAAAAGAAGCTAAGCTTCTTTTTATTTTTTTCTATTACCAAATTCCATATCATAGAATAAGAATGCATCTTCTAATATCCCATAACCATATTCATAAGCATTACCTTCATTTAATAGATCTTTAAGTTCATCATATCCTAAAACATCATATATATTTTTAACAGCTAATAAACTTAAATCATATCCATTATAATTATCTGTCTTAAATCCTAATCCATGAGATAAATTATTTAATTTAGGAACTACTTTAGTCTCAGATTTAACTTTATTAAACCATTCACTAAATCCCTCATTTAATTCATATTCTTTTTCTCCAGAAAAGAACTGTGCACATCCTTCATCAAACCAGGTTAAATACTCACGTTTTTTTCCAAATATTACTAATTCATGATACATAATATGAAATAACTCATGTGAAGCTAAATGTACCCTTTTATTAAAAATAGGATCTCCTTCTTTTATACTAGAATTAATATAAGCACTTATTACACCACAAGATGATGTCCCAACAGAATATTTAGGTAATGAGTCATCACCCTTTAGTTTATATACAAATTCTCTAAAATCCTCTTTATTATCAAAATAATGAATTTCTACTTTTCTAAAACTATCCACATCAAATAATTCTTTATACTTATCTAAAGAATCATATAGAATACTCTCCAAATCTCTAAATATATGTTTTAAACTATCTGGAGCATATAATACAAAATTATCATTCTCAAACTGTTTCTTTTCCATGCCATTCACCTAATAAAATTATAACATAAATAATCAAAACATATGCTATAATTAGTAAGTTGATAACTTTACTCTAATAGAAACACCTTATAATAGAGGTATATCTCATGGAGATGTAATTGATTTAAATAGAGAAAATATAAAAGGTTATGATGTTAGAGAATTCTATGTTCAATTAGTTAAAGATTTAAAAGATAAGGGATATTAAAAAAGAAGACATTAGTCTTCTTTTATTTTACTTATTAATTCATTGTATTTATCAAATACTTGTTTAGATTTAAACTTAATTTGTCCATCTTCTAAAACACAATCATCTTTATTATTCTTTAATAAAGTAAGTACTTCAGTACTAGTATCAATAATCTTATTAACTTTAGACTTTATTTCTTCTAAAGTCTTTTTAGTTTCTTCTAAAGAATTAATTCTTTCTTCAGTAACCATTAATTCATTACATAAATTATTAAAATACTTATCTTTTATCTTCTTATCTATATACTTTTCAATATATTTTTTATTAGACTTTTCTATTAATAAATCTATTTCTTTATTAAACTCTTCTTTTTCAGTATTTAAGTATTTAAATGATTCCACAAACTCAAATCCATCACTAGTATAATTATCATATGATAATATCTTAGTAAGTTTAGAATCTTTCATAGTACTTTTAACTTCTTGTACTCCCTTAGAATAATCATTTAAATAATTCTTAATAGTCTTCTCTACTAATGCATAATCCCCACTAGTTTTAATTCTTCTATTATAATTATCTTTAGTAACATCTAACTTATTAACTTCATTTATTTCTTTCTTTAAATCATTTAAATTAGTTTTATCTCTAATAACTAAATAACCAACTAATAAAAAAGCATCTAATAATATTAATATAAATATTATAAAAAACTTCTTCTTATTATTCATCTTATCACCTACTTTATACCAAATACAAAATCCCCAAATTCCACCTTTTCAAGTATCTCATCAAAAGAATCATCTACTATACAATAATACATTCCATCTTTATATTTAATATTAGAATAATTCTTAATTACAAAATAATCAGTTGTCTTATAATAAACTTCTGAATCAACTATTTCTATTTTTAAATCTAATGTATTTCTATATAAGGAATCTTCTATTCTTTTTAATTCTATAAATAAACCTATATTTTTATTTATAACTATTACTTTATAAAAA
>CAMOXZ010000007.1 GCA_946629545.1 uncultured Caryophanales bacterium
GGAAGCAAATACGGCAGATTCCGAATTTACTCATAACTGCGTGTGGACGACCGCATCTTGTACATCTAGTGTATTCACGTACTTTGTACTTTTGTGGTCTATTAGCCTTTACTATCATACTTTTCTTTGCCATAATATTTCCTCCATCATTACTTTCTAAAAGGAATTCCTAGTCCATTTAATAAGTCATATGATTCTTCATTAGATTTTGCTGTTGTAACGAAAACGATATCCATACCTCTTACTTTAACAACATCATCGTAATCGATTTCTTGGAATATTAATTGTTCTTTAATTCCCATTGTGTAGTTTCCTCTACCATCGAAAGCTTTGTTACTAACACCACGGAAATCTCTAACACCTGGAAGAGCGATTGATATTAACTTATCCATAAAGTTATACATGTTATCTCCTCTTAGTGTTACTTTACAACCGATTGCTTGTCCTTCTCTGATTTTGAATCCAGCGATAGACTTTTTAGCTCTAGTTACTACTGGTTTTTGTCCAGCAATCTTAGTTAGATCTGCTACTGCTGCTTCTAATAATTTAGAGTTAGTAGTTGCATCACCAACACCCATGTTAATTACGATTTTTTCTAATTTTGGAATTTCCATACTTGACTTATAATTATATTTTTCTTGTAAACTTGGAACTACTTCTTTTAAGTATTTCTCTTTTAGGCGGTTCATAAATACCCTCCTTCCAATTAATCAATCTTCTCGTTTGATTTTTTTGTTATTCTAATTTTTTTATTTGTTTTTGTATCAGTTGTATGTCCTATTCTAGTTCTTTTCTTAGTTTTAGGATCAACTATCATAACATTTGAAGCATGAATTGGTGCTTCTCTTTCGATTATTCCACCAGTTTCTTGTCCCATTGGTTTTTGATGTTTCTTAACCATATGTACACCTTCAACTATTACTTTGTTTTCAGCTTTTAATGTTTTTAATATTTTTCCTTTTTTACCTTTGTCAGAACCAGTGATAACTACAACTTCATCTCCTACTTTAAAGTTCATAAATTATCCTCCTCTTATAGTACTTCGTTTGCTAAAGATACGATTTTCATGTAATCTTTATCACGAAGTTCTCTTGCTACTGGTCCAAAAATACGAGTTCCTACTGGACTCTTGTCATCACGAATGATAACACAAGCATTGTCATCGAACTTAATGTAACTTCCATCTTCACGACGAACGCCTTGACGACTACGAACGATAACTGCTTTTACAACTTTTCCTTTTGGTATTGGTGAATTAGGGATTGCACTTTTAACAGTACCTACTACTACATCACCAATGTTACCTGTTTTAACTTTGCTTCCACCCATAACACGAATTACTAATAATTCACGTGCTCCTGAGTTATCTGCAACCTTCATACGGCTTTCTTGTTGTAACATAGATTATTCCTCCTTCTTAATTAATCATCTAAGCGTTAAATAATAACTGCTTCTTTTACTATTTCTTTTAAATAGAAATGTTTAGTTTTTGATAATGGTCTAGTTTCAACTATACGAACAGTATCTCCAACTTTTGCTATATTCTTTTCATCATGTACACAATATTTTCTTGAGCTCTTAACTCTCTTGTGATATTTAGGATGGTTTTTATAAGTTTCTACTAAAACTGATATTGTTTTGTCATTAGCTGCGCTTACTACTGTACCAACTAATTCTTTACTTAATTTCTTTTCCACTTACTTTTCCTCCTATTCAGCATTCTCGCGTTCTTTTAGAACGGTTTTCATTCTTGCAACAGTGTGTCTTAAGTCTCTAATTCTAGAAGGTTTTTCTAGAGTACCTGTTGCTTGTTGAAAACGTAAGTTGAATAATTCTTCTTTTGTTTCAACTAATTTTTTATTGATTTCTTCAGTTGATAGTTCTCTGATTTCTTTAACCTTCATTTGACTCACCACCGTTTTCTTTCATTACAAATTTAGTAGCAATTGGTAATTTGTGTGAAGCAAGTCTTAATGCTTCTCTTGCTGTTGCTTCATCAACACCAGCGATTTCGAACATTATCTTTCCTTCTTTAACTACTGCTACCCATCCTTCAACATTACCTTTACCTTTACCTTGTCTTGTACCGATAGGTTTTTTAGTTAATGGCATATGTGGGAAGATGTTTATCCAAACTTGACCACCACGTTTCATATAACGAGTCATAGCGATACGAGCAGCTTCGATTTGGTTTGCTGTAATCCAAGCACCTTCTTTAGCTTGTAATCCGTATTCTCCATAACTTAATTCTCTATTACCACGTGAACGACCTTCGTGAGGTAATCTATGTACACGACGATATTTTGTTCTTGACGGAATTAACATAATTAATTACCTCCTTTTGCCTTATTGTCTTTTTTATCTTCTTTTACTTCATTAGTTGCCTTGTTTTTCTTGTTAAGGATTTCTCCTTTGTAGATCCATACCTTTACACCAATTTTACCGAATGTTGTATCAGCTTCACTAGTTGCGTAATCAACATCAGCTCTTAATGTATGTAGAGGAATAGTTCCTTCAGTATATCCTTCGCTACGAGCCATATCAGCTCCACCTAAACGTCCAGATACACTAGTTTTAATTCCTTTAGCTCCAGCTTTCATAGCATTACGGATTGCACGTTTTTGAGCCATACGGAATGATGCTCTGTTAGTAATTTGATTTGCGATTGAATCAGCAACTATTTGAGCATTTAAATCAGCTTTCTTAATATCAACGATTGAAATTTGAATATTTTCATCAACGATCTTAGAAAGTTCTTTTTTAAGTTTTTCAATTTCTTCTCCACCGTGTCCAATCATAACACCAGGTTTTGAAGTATGAATAACTACTTCTGTCTTCTTACTATTTCTCTCAATTTCAACTTTAGCAATTCCAGCATTAACTAATTTCTTTTCTAAATATTCACGGATTTTAACATCTTTATCTAAATACTTAGCGAAATCTTTCTTATTACTGTACCATTTTGCTTCCCAGTCTTTATTGATACCAAGTCTTAGTCCATTAGGATTTACCTTTTGTCCCATTTCTGTAACCTCCTTATTAGTTTTTTGTAGCCACTGTTATAATTATGTGACTAGTTCTATGATCTTTATGTCCTATATGTGAACGTGAATCAAATAAGTGACGTTTCATAACAGGACCAGCATCTACTCTTGCTTCTTTAACATATAATGTTGCAACATCTGCGCCATTATTATTAACAGCGTTAGCAATAGCAGAATCTAATACTTTTTTAGTAAGTCTTGCAGACTTATTATTAACATTTACTAATATGTTTAAAGCTTCAGTAGCTTTTTTACCTCTAATCATGTCAGATACTAATCTAGCTCTGATTGGAGATAATCTTAAACCTTTAGCGATTGCTTTTGCTTCCATTTTTTCTCCTCCTAGTCCTTATTATTTCTCTTCTTTAGCTGAACCATGTCCACCAAATTTACGTGTTAATGCAAATTCACCTAATTTATGTCCTACCATATCTTCAGTAACATAAACTGGAATAAATTCTTTTCCATTATGTACTGCAAATGTGTGTCCTATGAAATCAGGGAAAATAGTAGAACGACGTGACCATGTCTTAATAACTTCTTTTTTACCAGATTTATTTAATTCTTGAACCTTTTTAAGTAATCTATCGAATACATAAGGTCCTTTTTTCAAACTTCTTGCCATATTCTACTCTTCCTTTCCTATTTACCATTACGACGACGTACTATGAATTTGTCTGAATGTTTTTTCTTACGTGTCTTTAATCCAAGTGCAGGTTTACCCCAAGGTGTCATTGGTGCTTTACGTCCTACTGGAGCACGTCCTTCACCACCACCATGTGGATGGTCATTTGGATTCATTACAGAACCACGAACTGTAGGTCTAATTCCCATATGACGAGTACGACCAGCTTTACCTACTTTAACAAGTGAAGAATCTTCATTTCCAACTTCTCCAACTGTTGCCATACATGTTCCTAATACTTTTCTTTGTTCACCACTTGATAAACGAATCATTACATAATTATCTTCACGACCTAAAATTTGAGCAGCAGAACCAGCAGATCTTGCTAATTCTCCACCTTTTCCAGGACGTAATTCAATGTTATGAATCATAGTACCAACTGGAATATTTGCGATTGGTAATGCGTTACCAACTTTAATATCAACATTTTCTCCAGCTTCAACTGTTTGTCCAACTGTTAAAGTTTTTGGAGCAATGATATATCTTTTTTCTCCATCAACATAATTTACTAATGCTATATTAGCAGTTCTGTTTGGATCATATTCGATTGTTGCTACTGTTCCAGGAACGTTTAATTTATTTCTTTTGAAATCAATGATACGATATTTTCTTTTTTCTCCACCACCATGATGACGAACTGTTATCTTACCTTGATTATTACGACCACCATTTTTCTTCATAGTGATTGTTAATGATTTTTCTGGAGTGCTAGTAGTTATTTCTTCGTTTACTAATGCACTCATTTTTCTACGTCCTGGTGTAGTAGGTCTATAATTTATAATTGCCATAACTTATTTCCTCCTTACCCAAGATCAATTGTTTGTCCTTCAGCTAAGGTAACAATTGCTTTCTTTGAACGATTAGTTAATCCAGTATAACGACCAACTCTTCTTTTCTTTGGTTTAACATTAATAGTTCTGATTGCAGTAACTTTAACATTAAATATTTTTTCGATTGCTTCTTTAATTTCTAATTTGTTAGCTTTTGGATCTACTTTGAAAGTATATTTTCCATCTTGCTTAGCAATTTCTGATTTTTCAGTAATAACTGGTGCTTTTAAAATTTCTAAATATTTAGTGTCTTTCATTATTTAAGCACCTCCTCAACGTATTTAATTGCATCTTCTGTAATTACCATTACATCAGTTCCAACTATATCTAATACATTAATTTCATCAGCTAAGATTAATACTACGTTTTGTAAGTTTCTTGATGCTAAGATTAAATTATCATCAAATTCCTTAACTACTAATAATACTTTCTTATCAGCTACTTTTAATGTTTCTAATACGCTAACCATATCTTTAGCTTTAGGTGATTTAACTACTAATTTATCAATTACTAATAATTCTTTAGCAGCTACTTTTTCACTTAATGCAGATTTGATAGCTAATTGTCTTTCTTTTCTATTTTGTTTAATAGAATAATCTCTAGGTACTGGAGTACCATATCTTCCTCCACCTACCCATTGTACAGCTCTAATTGAACCTTGACGTGCACGTCCAGTTCCTTTTTGTCTCCATGGTTTTCTTCCTCCACCAGAAACTTCTGAACGATTTTTAGTTTTATGTGTTCCTTGTCTTAATGATGCCATTGTTAAGATAACAGCATCTGTTAAAACAGCTTTGTTTGGTGTAATTCCAAATATTTCTTCGTTTAAATTAATGTCCTTTACTTTTTCACCTTTAAGATTTAAAAGTTCTACTTTTTTCATCTACGATTCCTCCTTTCATCACTATATATATAAAGTTATTTATTTGTGATGATTATTCTTCAGTTGTAGTTTGTTCTTCAGCTGGTGCTTCTGTAGTTTCTTCAACTACTTCTTCACTAACTTCTTCAACTGGTGTTTCTTCTACAGCTACTTCGTTGGCTACTTCGTTAGTTTCTTCTACTGGAGTTTCAACAACTTCAATATAAGATACTAAATCAGCAGCAGTATTCTTTCCTTCAGGATTTTTAACTGCAGTACGAATCATAACTAATGATTTCTTTGGACCAGGAACATTACCTTTAACTAAAATTACATTATTTTCTGTATCGATTGATACAATTTCAAGATTTTGAACTGTTCTTTGAACATTACCCATTTGACCAGGCATTTTCTTTCCTTTAAGTACGTGCATTGGTAATAGTGTACCTAAAGAACCAACACCTCTATGGTATTGTGAACCGTGTCCTTTTGGACCGATTTTTTGATTGTGTCTTTTAATAACACCTTGGAACCCTTTACCTTTAGAAGTTCCTGTAACATCAACTATTTCACCAGCTTCGAAAATGTCTACACTAATAGTTTGACCTAAAGTGTAATCATTAACATTTACTCCTCTGATTTCTCTTAAGAAGCGCTTAGGTGTTGTGTTAGCTTTGTTTGTATGACCTATTTTAGCTTTGTTACTTGATTTTTCTTTAACTGAATCAGTAGCAAGTTGAATAGCATCATAACCATCTTTTTCAACTGTTTTGATTTGAGTAACCACATTTGGTTCAACTTCAATAACAGTTACCGGAATTAATTTACCTTCTTTGGTAAATACTTGAGTCATTCCGATCTTTTTACCTAAGATTCCTTTCATTTTAATTTTCCTCCATTATTTTATTTGTTACTTAGTTTTTATTTCGATATCTACTCCGCTTGGTAAATCTAAGTGAGCTAATGCATCAATAGTTTCCTTGCTTGGATTTTTGATATCAATAAGTCTTTTGTGTGTACGCATTTCAAATTGTTCACGTGAATCTTTGTATTTGTGTACAGCTCTTAGAATTGTGAACTTTTCAATTTCAGTTGGTAGTGGTACTGGACCAGAAACTTTTCCACCTGAACGATTTACAGTTTCAACAATTTTCTTTGCTGCATTATCTAAAATTCTGTGATCATACGCTTTAATTCTGATACGAATCTTCTCTGTTGACATTTTAAATCCTCCCTTCGCCTATATCTAGTATAGACTTGCTCCGAACGAATAACCCGATAACCAATTAGCAACTCTTCCTGGTGTATCGACAACCTCGCACATCTAAGCAGTCACACGTATTTAATTATATCATATTAATTAATAAATGCAACACTTTTTTTAATTTTTTTCTTGTATAGCAACAAAATAGCAGATTTTTGACATCTGCTATTTTATTATTTTTTACTTATTTTTTGTCGTAAATTTTTTTATTATTTTTTTAAATTTACTGTAAATTTACTCTAAAAATTGTTTTTTTGACCTAGATTTACTGATTAATTCTAGTGATGCAGGCTTAATTATTGACTTACCAAACTTATTATTTATATCATCTATAGTCTTTTGTATATTATTTTCTTTATCTTCTTCTATAGATTCATCAAATAAGGAGATTTGCTCTTCTTTAGTATTTGTTAAGTTAGCAAGTCTAGCTCCTATTAGTCTTATTTCATCTTCTTTATAATTATTATCAAATACTTCATAGATCTTCTTTAGTATTTCTTTTGTATTATTAGTAGGTTTATTTAGAGTAGCTTGTGCACTATAACTTACAAAGTTACTATTCTTAAAGATAACTGCTACTGTTTTAGCAAATAGTTTCTTACTTCTTAGTTCTCTTGTGATTTCTTCAGTTTGTCTAAATAGTATTTCTTTTAATCTATCCCTATCAGTTGTATTATATGGTAGTGTTTCAGATACACTTATACTTTGATTCTTACTTGTCTTTACTTCTACTTTATCTTCGTCTAATCCACGAGAAGCATTATATAAATATCTTCCTTGAGCTTTAAAGTGTCTTTCTAAGAACTTTAAGTCTTTTTTTGCTAGATCTCCTATTGTGTAGATACTTAGTTTATTTAATTCTTTCTTAGTACTTTTTCCACACATGAATAAATCTCCTACATCAAGTGGCCATAGTTTAGATACTATTTCATCTTTATATAAAGTGTGTACTTTATTAGGCTTTTCAAAGTCACTTGCCATTTTTGCACATAGTTTATTATTTCCTATACCTATGTTTACTGTATAACCAAATTTTTCTTTTACTTCGTCTTTAATCTTATGAGCTAGTTTCTCTAGATCCTTATATATATAGTTCATTCCTGTCATATCTAGAAAGCATTCATCTACGGAATACTGTTCTAGTTTAGGAGAATATTGCGATAAATAATTCATTAATTCTCTAGATTTTTCATAATAATATTTATAATAAGGAGGATATACTTCTAGATTAGGGCATTTCTTTTTAGCCATATATATGGGTTCTGCTGAAACTACTCCTAGTTTTTTAGCTACTGGAGATTTTGCAAGAACAATACCATGCCTTGATTTTTCGTCTCCACCTATTACTGAAGGTACTTCTCTTATATCTTTTTTCTCTCCATGATTTAATAAGTAAACTGCAGTCCATGAAAGAAAAGCATTATTAACGTCTATATGAAATATAAACCTTTCACTCATAGGAACCACCTCAATTACATTATAGAACATTTTTTCGAATAGTTCAATCTAAAACTATGTATACTTTGTGTTTACATATATTTTTGTTTTTTTAATTCATAATGTTAATTGGAGGTATACTATGAATAAATATGAATATAACATATATGAACAAATAGCTAGAAATATAAAGAAGTATAGAAACTTAGCAGGTATTACTCAAGCAGAACTTGCTGAAAGAGTTGGAGTTAGTCATGAATTTATCAGAAGAAATGAATCTAAGAAAGGTAAGAAATCTTTCTCTGTTGATACTGTTTGGAAAATATCAGTAGCTTTGAATATTGATCCTGGTAAGTTATTTGAGATAGATATGGATGAATTAATTAACCAATAAAAAAAGGACTAAGTCCTTTTTATTTTGTATCATTTAAGCAGAATACTGCATATACTGGGATATATCTTATATCCTTTTTAGTTGCAAAGTTATTTTCAGTTATTCTATATGCTCCTGCTACTGTGAATTTCTTCATAAATACAGCTAATGATTTAGCTTTAGAATTACTCTTTGTAGTTAATTCTATAGGGATTATTTGACCATTTCTATTTTGAATTACGAAGTTAACTTCTGCTTTTCCTTCAGATTGATAGTAATATAAACTATATCCAGCATCTGATAATGTTTTAGCTATATGATTTTCATATAATACTTCTTTTAAGTTTTCATCACTTAGTAATTTCTTTTTATTTAAATGCATTGCAGTATAAAGTAATCCTTCATCTGCATAGAATAGTTTGAAACTATCTATTTCTTTACAACTACTAAGAGGTGATTTAACATCTTTAATCTTATAACTTCTATATACTAATTGATTATTAACTAGATAATTAATAGTACTTTCATATTCTTTAGCTCTTTTACCAGCTCCCATAAGTCCATATTGGAACTTTTTATTTTCTTTTTGAAGTTGTTCTGGAATGGAATCTATTACTTCTAATCCTCTAGGTATATCTATTAATATAGTGTTTAAGGATACTTCATTTTTATATACATTAATAATCTTTTGTTTAATAGCATCTAATTCATATTCATCTTTTTCATTTAATGATGCTTCTACTACTTCAGGTAATCCTCCTGTAGTTAGATATTCTTCAAATAATTCTAATGCTACTTTATGGAATGAATTAGTTTTTCTCTTTTCAAATGATTCTTTTATTAGATTAGCTAAACTAGTTTCATCTTTAGCCCATAAATACTCTTCAAAGTCCATTTCAAACATAGCTTTAAATTGTAGTTCTTCACCTTTAAATTCACTTAATTTATCTTTTGTAGTTATTATAGCTATAATATGATATTTACTATGTTCACTACCAAATATCTTTAATCCTTTAATAATATCTATATCACTAACATTATCAATTACTATTAATGTATCATCTTTTAGAATAGTTTCTCCTGTTAGAGTAGATAATTTTAATATTAGTTTTTCTGTAGATCTTTCTTTTTGAAATATTTCTTTTAGTTCTTTATTATTTTGTGAATTAATATATACAGTATTTTTATATTCTTTTTTACCAAAAGATAAAGCAGAATATGTTTTACCTATTTGTTTTGCTCCATATAATATTAAAGGTTTTCTAATTACATCTTTCTTCCATTTTTGTAAGTATAAATCTATTTTACGTTCCATTTATTGTATCCTCCTTACATATTTTCTAAAATAAGTATACTTTTTAATCAAAAAAAAGTCAAATAAAAAAGACTAGTTTGTTACTAAAGGTTTATTATAATCTAGTCTCATCTTATCTGCTATTGTAACTATAAATTCTGAGTTAGTTGGTTTAGCTTTATCGATATCTACACTATGACCAAAGATATCTTCCATTAGATCCCAGTTACCTCTATTCCAACTTACTTCTATAGCATGACGTATAGCTCTTTCTACCCTTGAAACTGTAGAATCAAACTTCTTAGCTATTTCAGGATATAACTCTTTAGTTATACCTCCTGCGATATCAGGTTTCTTATATACTAAAGTAATTCCTTCTCTTATATATTGATATCCTTTTATATGAGATGGTACACCTAACTCATGAAGTGTTTTTGTAATTGTGATTTGTAGGTTATTATGAAACAAATCCAAAGATTCTCCTTTAGTACTCTTTCTAGTTAATGATTTTACTTTATTATATAAATCATCTAATTCAAATGGTTTAATCATAAAGTAACTAGCTCCTAGAGATGCTACTTTGCTTATCATATGCTGTGTATTATATGAAGTTAATACTATAACCTTTTTATCTAATTCATTATTATATAAATATTCAAGTACTGCTATACCATCTTTTTTAGGCATTACTAAGTCTAATATAATAATATCAAACTCATTTTTATGTTTATCTATTACTGATATTCCTTCTTCACCATCATGGGCTTTTAATACTACTTCCACATCTTCTACTTCTTTAAAATAACTCTCAATCATACCAACTAAGCTTTCGTTATCATCGATAACGAATAATCTTGTTTTGTTCATCTTGTCTCCTCTCTTTTTTACCGCGCATTATAATTATATAATATGTCGAATAATAATTAAAGATAAAAAAAGGACAAGTTTTGTCGAAACTGTCCAATACTGTATATTAATTTAATTTATTTAGGAATTCTTGTAGTTTATCAGGTTTTAAACTTAATCCTCCAAGTAGATATCCATCTATTAAATCTATTTGTTTTAGAGTATCAATATTATCATTATTAGCACTTCCACCATATAATACTTTATTATTAGGAAGAATACTCTTAATAAGTTCAAATACTTCAATTATTTCTTCGTTTGTAGGAATTATACCTGTACCTATAGACCAAATAGGTTCATAAGCAATTATTATATTAGAATTATCTATATCATTTAGAATAGATAACTCTTCTTTTATTACTTCTTTATAAGTACCATTATCTCTTTCTACTTTAGATTCTCCTATACATAGAATTGGAGTAATTCCTTCTTCTTGAAGTTTAATTATCTTTTCTTTTATATCTTCATTTGTTTCTTTTTGGTATTCTCTTCTTTCAGAATGTCCTACTATGGAGTATTTAACATCATATGATTTTAATTGTTTAGCAGATACTTCTCCAGTAAATGCTCCAGTATCAGTTCTAGATACATTTTGTGATCCTAATAATACTCCATCTACTAAAGGTATATTTATATATGTAGGACATAGTATTAAAGTACTATTAGTACTAATTTGTTTTAAACTATTTAAGTAACTTATAAATTCTTCTTTATTTAAATTACTTTTATTATTTAGAGCTATTATCATTGAACTTCTCCTTTATACTTTTAGCTATTTTAGATACAATACCAAATCTATTTTCTTTTTTCTTTTCTTTTATAGCTCTTTTATATACTTCTAATACTCTTTCAGCATAGAATTTTGAACTATATGTTTCTGATTGTATCCTAGCTTGTCTATTTAATCTTTCTAATTCTTTCTTATCTTTATACAATCTTTCTATTTGATTAATATATTCTTCTTTAGTTTCAAAGAATACCCCATTTAAATCTTCTGTAACCATACTTTGGAAAGCTTCATCTCTCATACATACAGGAGTAACATTAGAAGCCATAGCTTCAATTACTGTTAGGCCTTGTGTTTCTGTTTTAGAAGCAGTTACAAATAGATTAGATATATGATAGTAATAAGGTATATCACTCCATGGTGCTTTACCTGTGAATATTATATTCTTTTCTAGACCTAATTCTTTAGATAATTCTTCATATTTCTCTTTATCAGGTCCATCTCCTACTATAATTAGTTTCATATTCTTATATTTACTAATTAATTCTTTTTGACATTCTAATAGAAATTCAACATTCTTTTCTTCAGCGAGTCTTCCTACAAATAATAATACAAAGTCTTTTTTATCTAGTTTTAATGATTTTCTTAGATCATTAATATCTTCTTGATTTTGATTTTCTTTATAGAATCTATCTATTTCTATACCTGTAGGTATAATATTAATATTTTTATCAAACTTATATTTTTCTTTAAATAATTTATATATCTTATTAGTAGGAACTATAAGTTCAGTAGCTGTGGTATCACAATAGAACTTAGTTAAGTACTCTACTAGTTTCTTACTTGGTTTATCAAAATATCCTTTAGTTATATAGTAAATATAATCTTCATACATAGTGTGATATGTATGAACTAATGGAATATTATATTGTTTAGCTAGGATTCTTGCGAATGTTCCTATAGCAAATTCTGTTTGTGAGTGGATTACATCTAAGTTCCAACTCTTTATTTTATTTATGGCTCTTACTGGATAGATACTAGTAAATCTAGAATCATATATACCAGTAGGTATTCCAGGGATTCTTAATATTCTTTCTTTTTCATCATATTCATATTTAAAACTTTCAAGATTAGCAGTTACTACATATACTTCATGTCCTAATGCTTCTAGAGCTTTTTTAAGCATTACTTCACTAGTTACTAAACCACTAATATATGGTGTATATGCTTCTGAAAATATACCTATTCTCATTTGTCCACCTTCTTTTCAAAATTAAATACTAAGGCACCTATAATTACTCCTACATAGTAAGTAATAAATCTCCATAGTAATAGTACTGCAGATAATTTATGTCCTACTATAAAATTACCAAAAAACTTGGTAAATCCGAACTCAATACCACCACTAGCTCCAGGAATAGGAACAAATCCACCTATTATATAAACATAAGCACTAGCAGTTATTGTATTATTAACAGTGAAGCTAGTAAAATCACCCATTGCATATAGTAAGAACATTGGAACTATATATAAACATAATAAACTAATTATATTTAATAGTACTCCACCTATAAATAATCTTTTTCTTTTTCTTAATTCTTTAAATCCTTCATGGTAATCAGAAAATTTTTGTTTAATATCTTCTTCATCAACATTTCTTTTTAATTTTTTAAGTACTTTAATACTTATTTTACTTAGTTTATTAGTTACTCTTTTACTTCTAGATATTAGTATTAATAATACAACTACTAATACATTAATAGCAAATCCTAATAATACTAGTATTTGAAGTATTCTTACTTTAGGAAATATTGGAAATAAGAAGTTATTAATTACAGCAACACTTCCGCATATAACTAAAGCTATTTGATAGAAAATAAAACTTTGTATTGTTTGGTTTGTTGCTTTAGCTATAGGAATATCATGTTCCATCAACATATATACTTCCATAGGTTGACCACCTGTTGAGAATGGTGTTACTCCATTAAAGAATTGAGTAATTATATTATGTTTAATAGCTTCTTTAAGAGATAGCTTAGATTTATCATTAGTTATTTTATAATTAACAAAACCTTTTATTACTATGAATAAAGCATAAAAAAGAAAAGCCAATAAGATATATTTAATATCTATTTTAGTTAGAATATCAACTATATCTTTAAAGTCATCTTTTAGTACTATGTATAATACAATACCAGTAATAATTATTAATAAAAATGTATTCTTTTTTATGTTTTTAATTATGTTCATTATATCATCCTTTGACTATTTTCTTTTTCTTCTTTCTCTTTTAAAAGTAATATACTTCCATTTACTTCTCCAAGGTTTTCAAATCCTTTTAATTCTAGATAATTAATCATATTATTATTATCTTCACTAGCTGAGACAAATACTTCTTCCATACCTAAAGTATCTAAAGCATAGTTAGTAGCTAGTTCTACTAAATGTCTTCGTCTATTCTTATCATTTATATTAAGTGGTGTAACCTTACACTTCTTAATATCTCTTTCTCCTTGTATATAACAGCAATCTGTTATTCTACCGGATTTTTCAGTAAATATTATTTCTTCTAGTTCATTTTTATTAGGATCATAATAATCATAATGAGAAATACTTTCTCTAATATTCTTAATATAATCAGATGGTTTATCTGTACAATGATTCTCATTTTCAAAAGCAGTTATCTTTTCTAAATGAGAATCATTATATGGATCTAGTAAAAATAATCTTTCTGTATTCAACTTACTCACCTACTTAATAATTTCTATACCTGGTAATTTCTTCCCCTCTAAGTATTCTAGTGTAGCTCCTCCACCTGTTGAAGCATGATATACTTTATCTTTTAGTTTAGCAGTAGTAGCTGCTGCTACTATATCTCCTCCACCTAAGATTGTTTTTATATTATTATCTACTACATATTTTAATAGTTTATCTGTACCTAGTTTGTATTTAGAAAATTCATAAACACCTAATGGTCCATTCCAAATAACTATTTTAGCTGTTTTTAAGATATTTTCAAATAGTTTTAATGTCTTTTCTCCAATATCTAATCCCATTTCATCAGCACTTATATTATCAATAGATTTTAATCTATATTTTTCATCATTAGTATATTCATTTGTTACTGCAAAATCTACTGGTAGAACTATTTTATCTTTATACTTAGATAATATTTTTTTACAGAAATCTATGTTTTCTTCATCTAATAGAGATTTACCTATTTCATAGCCTTCTGCTTTTAAGAATGTGAAGGCCATTCCTCCACCAATAAGAATCTTATCTGCTTTCTTTACTAGGTTTTCTATTACACCTATTTTATCAGATACTTTTGCTCCTCCTAATACTACTACAAATGGATGAGCTGGTTTATCTAATTCTTTTAAAGCATTTATTTCTTTTTCTATTAAGAATCCTGCAGCACTAGGTAAATGTGAAGCAATACCAACGTTAGATGCATGTGCTCTATGTGCAGTACCAAATGCATCATTTATAAATACTTCTCCTAAAGATGCCCAGTATTTACCTAATTCTTCATCATTTCCACTTTCTTTTTTACCATCTAGATCTTCATAACGAGTATTTTGTATTAGAAGAACATCTCCTTCTTCCATACTATTAATTGTATCTTCTAGTTCTTCTCCTCTAGTTTCTTCACTAAATAGAATATCTTGTTTTAATAGTTCTGCTAAACGAGACGCTACTACTGATAAATCATTTTTCTTTAAATCTGCTTCTTCTTTTACTCTTCCTAGATGAGATAGTAATATAACTTTACAGTCTCTATCTAAACAATATTTAATTGTTTCTAATGCTCCTTTAATTCTAGTATCATCTACTATCTTTCCGTCTTTAATTGGAACATTAAAGTCGCATCTAATTATTACTTTTTTACCGTCTATATCTAAATCTTTTATTGTTTTCATGGACAATTCTCCTATCTATTTAAATTATACCATTTTTCTATATAAAAAAAAAGGATTTCTCCTTTTTATTTAGTCATTAAATATTTAGCTGTTCTTACCATTTGAGCTGTATAACTCATTTCATTATCATACCAAGATACAACTTTAACAAGTTGTTTGCCATCTACTTCTAAAACATTAGTAGAAAGACCATCTACAAGTGATCCACAACGTCTTCCTATTACATCACTAGATACGATTGGATCCATAGTAAATTCTAATGTTTCATTAGTATGTGCTTTTAATACTTCATTAATTTCTTCAGCTGTAGTGTTTCTTCCTAATTCTAGAGTTAAGTCTACTACTGAACCAGTAGGAACTGGTACTCTCATTGCTGTTCCATCTAATTTACCAGCTAAGTTAGGGCAAACAAGACCGATTGCTGAAGCTGCTCCAGTAGATGCTGGAACAATGTTAGCTGCACATGCTCTACCACGTCTTGCTAAATGTCCTTTTTTATGAGCTATATCAAGGGATGCTTGGTCATTTGTATAAGCATGAACTGTAGTCATATAACCTTTAACAATTCCAAATTCTTTATCTAATACATCTACTACTGGTGCTAAACAGTTTGTAGTACAAGAAGCTGCACTAATAACTTTTTCTTCACCAGTTAATATTTCATGGTTAACATTATAAACAATAGTCTTTAAATCACCTTTAGCTGGCGCTGAAATAATAACGTGTTTAGCTCCAGCTTCAATATGTTTATTTGCATCTTCTAATTTAGTAAATAAGCCAGTACATTCAAATACTACATCAATATCTAAATCTTTCCAAGGTAATGTTGCTGGATCTTTTTCAGCATATACTCTTACCTTTCTATTTCCGACTACTATATAGTCTCCATCTGCGCTTATTTCATCAATTCTATAATTTCTATGATTTGTATCATATTTCAATAAATAAGCTAATTGTTCTGCATCTGTTAAGTCATTGATAGCTACTACTTCAAATTCAGGATTTTCTTCCATTAATCTGAAACATAATCTTCCGATTCTTCCGAATCCATTGATTGCTACTTTTATCATTTAATCATCTCCTAATTACTATTATACATTATTATTATTAATTTAACATAAAAAAACATCCAAAAATTGGATGTTTACATACTATTCATGGAAATAACTTCCACCAATGAATTCTCTTATAATTGCATCTTCTGGTATACAATCTGCAGATATTGGTAAGAATGTTCTTAAGAAATTTATTAATCTTTTAGCATCTTCATAATATGGAGATGTTGTATCTACTGAGTATAATAATGGTTCTACATATGTTTTTAATACACCTATTTCATATATAGAAGCAGAATTAATAGTAGCATCATTCTCATCTTGATATGGGAAAATCCATTTTTCTTCACCTTTTCTTACATTATCCCATTGAGATAATGTGTGTTCTACAGTGTATCCTCTTGTTCTATTGTCTCTTACTATTCTTCTTAATAATCTATTATCGCTTGTCGATATACGATTATGATTATCTATATTTAACTCTGTTAATGGAGAAATATAAATCTTATATTTCTTATCTCTAGAAATATTAGTTAATATTCTATCATCTAAGGCATGTATTCCTTCAATAATTAGAATATCATCTTCTCCTAGTTGTAGATCATTTCTAAATTCTTTTTCTCCTAAAGTAAAGTTAAATGTAGGTACAAGTATTTTTTCACCTTTTAATAATTCTCCTACTTGAGTATCAAATAGTTTTAAATCTACTGCTTCTAAGCATTCAAAATCATATTTACCATTCTCATCTTTAGGAGTATCTACTCTATTTACAAAATAATCATCCATACCTAAAGCTACTGGGTGTAATCCAAAAGATTCTAAATACATAGATAATTTTCTAGATGTAGTAGTTTTACCTGAAGATGATGGTCCTGCTAGTAAAACTATTTTTATTTTATCTCTTTTACTATTAATATCTTTAGCTATATCTAATAATCTACTACTTTGTAGTGTTTCATCTATTTTAATTAAATCATTTATTTTACCACTTGATACTACTCTATTTAAATCAGCAGAAGTAGCTACATTCATTAATTTAGCCCATTCTTTATATTCAGTATATGCTTGAAACATACTTTCATGGTGTTTATACTTAGGTATTTTATCATTTATATATACTGTAGGGAATCTTAAGACAAAACCGTTTTGTTTTAAATAAGTTAAATCAAAATCTTTTACTTGTCCTGTAGATAATGGCATTTGGTTATAAAAGAAATTGTATACATTACCTAGTCTATATATAGAAACATAACTATTTGTATTATATTTCATAGTATCTGCTTTTACTGTATCTCCTATTTCTTTAAAATAGTTGATTGCTTCTATTCTATCTACTGTTAATTTAGTAATAGGCATATCATTTTTAATTATTTCTTTCATTTCTTTTTTTATATCATCTAGTTTTTCTTCTGTAAGTTTGAATGTTGTTAAGAAATAAACTCCTTTATCTATAGAATGTTGAATAATTACATTAGCATGTTTACCATATAGTCTTTTTACTGCATATAAAAGAATAAATGTTAATGCATTAACATGTGTTCTATTACCTTCAGAAGAAGTTAAATCCAAGAATTCTACTTCACAGTCTTCTTTTAATCTATATGATAGTTCACATATACGATTATTAACTCTTGCTAAAAGAATTGGATATTTATGATTTTGTTGATGCTCTGAATAAATTTCTTGAAGTGTTACATCTTTAGTATAATTGAATTTTTGACCGTCTATAGTAACTTCAATAGTATCTATCATAATACCATCCCCTATCCTTATATTTTAGTATAACATATTTTGTCTAAATATAATATGAATAAATTTATTTTTTGTCACTATACTATATTATAGGTGAATAATATGAATTTAATTCCAATTGTTTTAGATAAAGAAGAAGATTTTGAACGAAGTTATGATATATACTCTATTTTATTAAAGAATAGAATTATTTTTATATCTGGAGAGATTGATGATACTTTGAGTAACTTGGTAGTAGCACAACTATTATATTTAGATTCTTTAAGTCATGAAGATATCTCTTTATATATTAATTCTCCTGGAGGAAGTGTTACCTCTGGTTTAGCTATTTATGATACTATGAACTTTATTAAAAGTAATGTTAGTACTATATGTTATGGGATATGTGCTAGTATGGCAGCACTTCTTTTATCTAGTGGTAAGAAGGGCAAACGCTATATCCTACCTAATGCAGATGTTATGATACATCAAGTTTTAGGTAGAAGTGAAGGTCAAGCTAGTGATATTAAGATTGCTACTGATAGAATATTAGATTTAAAGAATAGACTTAATACAATACTAAGTAAAAATACTAATAAACATATTAAAACTATAGAGAAAGATACTGATAGAGATAATTATTTGAATGCTAATGAAGCTTTAGAATATGGATTAGTTGATAAGATAATAAAAAAATGAACATTAATTGTTCATTTTTCTAAACTTATCTGCTAAATCTTTTAGTTTCTTTAATCTATGATTTAAACCTGATTTAGTTATTGGTTTATTTGTTTCTAAAGAGATAATTTCAGCTAGTTCTTTTAGAGAAGTTTCTGGGTATTTCTTTCTATACTCTAGAGCTTCTTTTACTTTATCATCTAAAAGTACTACGCCTTCATTTTCTTCTATTATTTCTATATCTTCTAATTGTGATGTAGCGTTTTCTATTATTTTATCCATGTTTGCTTGTTCACAATTATTTAATCTATTAGTTTTATTTTTCTTATCTCTATATACTCTTACATCTTCATAATACATTACTGCTTTATTAGCACCTATTATTTTTAAGAAGTCACTTATTTTTTCTGCTTCTTTTATATAAATCATATATCCTTTATCTCTATTTAATATTTTTGCATTTAAATCAAAGATATTTAATAGTTTTTGAACGAATACTGATTCTTCTGGTTTATTTATTAATAATTCCATATGATATCTTGATTTCTTAGGATCATTAATACTTCCACTACCTAAGAATACGCCACGTAGATAACCTCTTATCTCTTCATTAGCTCCTACAATATATTCTGGTACTGTATCTATGTATTTATTATCTTCTTTTATACCTAATGTCTTTAATATTTTAGTTAATTCATCTTTTATTGTGATTTCATATAGAGTATTCTTACTAAAGTTTAAGTTTCCTATTTCTTTTACTTTAGGTGTTATATCAAAGATATCTTTAATAGAGTTTGTGATTCTTTCTACAATGAAATTATTTTCTGTAGTCATAGTTATCTTATCTTTAGAAATAATAGAGTTATTTCTAATATATCCTGAAAGTTCTGCGATTAATTCACTCTCAGTACTTTCTATTTTTACTATTTCTTCTTTTATAGTTACTGTATATGACATATTACTTTCTCATTAAATATGAAAAGATTACTGAACTTAGTTTTAGACTATCATGTTTTAATGTATTATCTTTATCGATAATCATTAAATCATCTTCTATTAACTCAGTACCTATTTTAGCTATTTCTTCATAGTCTATTAGTACTGGGTCTTTTTGTTCCTCTGTTTCATATTTCTTTGCCATTTTTTCTGATATTTTTGTATTACTTGCGATAACTACATCTACTTTTCTTTCATCTAAATATTTATTTAATAATTTAACATGATCCCCTACTGTGAATCCATCTGTTTCTCCTGGTTGAGTTACTATATTAGATAGATACATTATTGGAGCTTTAGCATTATTTAAAGCTTCTTTTACTTCTTTACACATAATATTAGGAAGTACACTAGTAAATAAACTACCCATACTAAATATTATTAAATCTGCTTTTTTAATTTCAGTTAATACTTCTGGTAGTACTTTAGGTTCATGTTTATAGTAGATTTTTTCAATCTTTTTAGGCCATAAAGTTATTTCTTCTTCACCTTCTACAATATTTCCTTCTACATCTTTTCCCATAAGTGTAAGATCAGAATCTTCTGAGATAGGTAATACTTTATGACGTACATCTAGTAATTTACTTAAATGTTTAATAGAGTCTGTTAGAGAGCCTGTGATATCTAACATAGCAGTTAATATTAAGTTACCTACTGCATGACCATCTAAATCACTAGATGTTTTAAATCTATAAGACATCATATCTTTTATTGCTTCATCTGTTTGAGATAGATTAGTAACTACTTTTCTAATATCTCCTACTGCTGGTGTATGGAATTCTTCTCTTAGACGTCCAGTTGAACGACCGTTATCACTTACTGTGATAACTGCAGTTATATCTACTGGAAAGTCTTTTAATCCTCTAAGAAGGAAAGACATACCTGTTCCTCCACCCATTACTACTACTTTTTTATACATACTTCCACCTACTTTTCTATAAATATTTTCTCCTCCTTGTATAGTTTATTACTTTTTATATTCTTAAAAAGTAAATATATTCCAACTATACAAAGAATTATTGAAATTATTTGTGCTATTTTTATATTCCCTAGTAATAAGGAATCACTTCTAAATGTTTCTATGATACATCTTTCTATACCATACCATATGAAGTATATTCCAGTTAATTGGCCTACTCTTAGTGATTTAATTCTTCTTACTATTAATAGTATTATAAATCCTAAGAAAGAAAATAATGATTCATACAGGAATGTCGGTTCTCTATAGAAACCATCTATATACATTCCATCTATTATGAATTTAGGTAAATGTAGTCCTTTAAGAAAACTTAGAGACACTATTCTTCCATAAGCTTCCCCGTTAAAGAAATTACCCCATCTACCAATACTTTGAGCAATTATTACTCCTACTACTAGTATATCTAATAAAAGAAGAAAATTCATCTTTTTTTTCTTACAATATACTAATAAAAATGTAAATACAGCTATTATTCCTCCATGGATAGCTAATCCACCATTCCATACTTCAATTATTTCTATTGGATTAGATAAATAATAATCTAAATTAAATAATACATAGTAAATTCTAGCTCCTAGTATACCTATAATTATTCCATAGAATAATATATCTATTAATTTATCTTTATTAGAATCTTTCTTAAGATACTCTTTTATTATAAGTATAGAAGCAATTATTATTCCTATAAAAATAAAGAAAGAATACCACTTTATTTTGAAAAATCCTAAATCTAATAAAGTGCTATTCATGTCCTCTTACTCCTTTAATTAAATGTTTAATTATACCATCCATTATTAAGTTAATTATAGATAATAGTATTGAAACTAATAAAGCAATCCAAAAATTATATAATTGGAAATGTTTTCCTAATATCCAATCTACTAGTTTTAATATAAATAAGTTAATAAATGGATAGAATAGTCCTAAAGTTAAACCAGTTATAGGAATAGTTAATGTTACAAGTATTGGTTTAACTGTTTTATTTAGTATATATATTACTAATACTATGATAGCTGACCATATTATTAAATGGTCGCTATCAATATAGATTGATTTGAAGAAACTAGTAACAAGTATGAAAACTAAGGTATATCCAATCATATGTAATACCCAATCTATGAATTTACTAAGTTTTGTTTGTTTAGTTACTTTCTTCATATATCCTCCTATAGTATTTTCTTCAAGAATTGTCCAGTATAAGATTCTTTTACTTTAGATACTTCTTCAGGAGTACCAGTAACTACTACTGTTCCACCTAAGTCTCCTCCTTCAGGTCCTAAATCTATAATGTAGTCAGCACATTTGATTACATCTAGATTATGTTCTATAACTAATACTGTGTTTTTATTATCTACTATTTTTTGTAAAATTGCAAGTAGACGCTTAATATCATCAGTATGTAATCCTGTAGTAGGTTCATCTAAAACATATAGTGTTTTACCTGTTGAAATCTTTTGTAATTCTTTAGCAAGTTTAACTCTTTCTGCTTCTCCACCTGATAGTGTAGGAGCACTTTGTCCTAATTTAATATAACCAAGTCCTACTTCATCGATAACTTGAAGTTTTCTTTTAATTTTAGGTACATTTTCAAAGAATTCTAGAGCTTCACTTACTCTCATATCTAATACTTCAGCAATATTTTTACCTTTATATTTTATGTTTAATGTATCTGAATTATAACGTGTTCCATGGCATACTTCACAAGGAACATATACATCTGGTAAGAAATGCATTTCTATTTTCTTAACTCCGTCTCCACGACATGCTTCACATCTTCCACCTTTAACATTGAATGAGAATCTATTTTTCTCAAATCCATGCATTTTAGCTTCTTTTGTTGTTGTGAATAATTCACGTATATCATCAAATACACCTGTATATGTTGCTGGATTACTTCTTGGAGTTCTTCCTATTGGGTTTTGAGAAATAGCTACTATCTTATCTATATTATCTGTACCTAATAATTTATCATGTTTACCAGGCTTTTCTTTTGAATTATAAATTTTCTTAGATAATGCTTTTACAAGTATTTCATTTACTAATGATGATTTACCTGATCCAGATACTCCAGTTACACAAGTAAATGTACCTAATGGTATATCTACATCTATATTTTTAAGGTTATTCTCTTTAGCACCTTTAATTTTTAAATATTTTTTTAGACCTTTTCTTCTGGTTTTTGGAACTTCAATGCATAATTTACCACTTAAGTATTGTCCTGTGATACTATCTTTATTCTTCATTACTTCTTCAGGAGTACCAGCAGCTACTACATAACCACCTTTATCTCCAGCACCAGGACCAATATCTACTAAATAGTCACTAGCTAACATAGTATCAGTATCATGTTCTACTACTACTAGGGTATTACCTAAATCTCTCATCTCTAATAATGAGTTAATTAATTTTTCATTATCTCTTTGGTGAAGTCCAATACTAGGTTCATCTAATACATATAGTACTCCACTTAATCTTGAACCTATTTGAGTAGCTAATCTAATACGTTGAGCTTCTCCACCAGAAAGACTTCCTGCATTTCTACTTAATGTAAGATAACCTAATCCAACATTTTCTAAGAAATGTAGTCTATCTAGTATTTCTTTAATTACTAACCTTGCGATTTCTTCTTTTTCTTTTGAAAGTTTTAAGCTTTCAAAGAATGGTATTAAATCTTTAATAGACATTTCTGTTACTTCAAAGATATTCTTTTTACCTAATTTTACTTGTAGAACATCATCATTAAGCCTAGCACCATGACATGTATCACAAGTGTGTTCTATCATATAGTTATCTAACCATTCTCTTATCCATGTTGATGTTGTATCCATATGACGACGTTCTAGTCTATTGACTATTCCCTCATAGAAATCTTTCTTATCTCTATTAATACCACCACGAGTTGAGTATTTTATTCTTATTGGTTCATCACTACCATATAATATTAATTCTTTTGCTTTTTTAGATAGTTTAGACCATGGTGTATTCATATCAATCTTATAATGATCACATAAACATTCTAATTCCATAAATTCTATTGCTTCAGGATCATCTGTAAGGGTTTTAATACAACCATCTCTTAATGATTTAGATTCATCTGGAATTAATAAATCTACATCTATTTGTTGTTTTGAACCTAAACCTTTACAATCAGGACATGCTCCATAAGGGGCATTGAAACTGAATAATCTTGGTTCTAGTTCAGGAAGTGAGAATTCACAATGAGGACAAGCAAATTGTTCTGAGAAAACTAATTCTTTAGCATTTTCTCCTAATATACTTATTACTACTTTACCATGAGATAATTTAGTAGCTTGTTCAATTGACTCAAATAATCTACTTCTTGATTCTTCTTTTAATACAATTCTATCTATAACTACATCTATTTTATCTTTAGTATTTTTATCTAAGTTAATGTCTTCTGATAAATCATACATTTCATCATTAACTCTTACTCTTACAAATCCATCTTTTCTTAATTTTTCAAACAAATCTTTATGAGTACCTTTTTCTCCATGTACTACAGGTGACATTATAACCATCTTAGTACCAATAGGATATTCCATAATCTTATTAGTCATTTCTTCTACTGATTGACTAGTGATTGGAATATTATGATTAGGACAGTATGGTACTCCACAACGAGCAAATACTAATCTTAAATAATCATATATTTCTGTTACTGTACCTACTGTAGATCTTGGATTATTATTAGTAGTTTTTTGATCTATGGATATAGCAGGAGAAAGTCCTTCAATAGAGTCTACATCAGGTTTTTCAGAATTCCCTAAGAATTGTCTAGCATATGCAGATAGACTTTCTACATATCTACGTTGTCCTTCAGCATAAATAGTATCGAACGCTAAAGAAGATTTACCAGAACCTGATAAACCTGTCATTACAATTAACTTATTTTTAGGTAATTCAATATTAATATTTTTTAAGTTATTTTCTCGTGCACCTTTAATTATAATTTTATCCATAGTAACACCTCTTGCATATTATACCACAAAAAAAGAAAAATATAATTATTTTCCTATTTCTTTGGAAGAAAAATTTTTTCTTTCGAATAATATAGTGAGGGTAGTATGATGTTTCTCTTTTTTTGACTGTCGGGGGTTCGGTTGAGAAAGGAGGAATTATTATGAAAGAACGCGAAAAGCTACTATTTCTTATAATTCTTTTATTACTTACTGTAGTTATACTATTAGTTAAATAATAAAAAACATCTGAAACTAGGTTTCAGATGAGCCCAAGAGGAGCATCTCGAAAACTATCTGCCCTCTCTTTTTTATTTTATGAAGAATCTCTTCATATATTCATTGTATTATATTTGTGTACTTTTGTAAATTAGAATCTTTCTTTAAATACACATGATTTACATAGTTCTTCACATGGTTTTCTATCTCTAAAGGATTTTAATAGATTTTGATATCTATCACTATTAATAATATCTTCTAAATTATCTTTATAAATATTTCCTAAATTAATTACTCCATTAGAATCTAGGCAACATGGTACTACTGTGCCATCTACTAGAATGGCAATATGAGTATTTAGCCCATAACAATATCCACATGATTTGTGGGTATTTATTTCTGGCCATATAAATTCATTATCTTTATCCACATAAATTGTGGAAGAAATTTTTATATTATTTTCTTTTTTTATTTTATCCACTGTTTCTGTGGATAAATTATAGTAAGTTTGAATACTATCCACTATTTTTGTGGAATTTTCATCTAATTTATTATTCTTTAGAGTCCATAATCTATAAATAACTGTGGTATCTTTAGACAAATATTTTATATTATCAAATATATCTTCTAAATAGTTTTCTTTATTGTGTTCACAATGTAGAGAAAAGTTTATTTTATTTAGATTATTACATTTACCTAATTCTTTAGCATACTTATCAAATAATACTCCATTAGTAGTTAGATTTACTTTTAAATTATATTCATTTGCTTTATTAATAAACTCTATTATATCTTTATGTATTAGTGGTTCTCCTTTAACATGTAGATATATATAATCAGTAAATCCTTTTATCTTGTTTAAAACTATTTCAAATTCTTCTAGAGACATATTTCTACGAGGTTTTATCACTTTACTACAAAAACTACAATTTAGATTACAATTATTAGTTATTTCTATATATATTCTTTTATACTTTTTCATATTAATTACTCTTCATTTCAAATAATATATCACGTAATTCCATAGCTCTTTCAAAGTCTAAGTTGCGTGCTGCTTCTCTCATCTCTTGTTCTATAACTTCCATATTATGAGCTATTTCTTTCTTAGTTAATTTCTTAGTCTTAGTTTCTTTATTTAGATCAGTATTACTAATTACTTCTCTTATATCTTTAATAATTGTCTTTGGAGTAATACCATGTTCTTCATTATATTTTTCTTGGATACTTCTACGGCGAAGAGTTTCATCAATTGCTTCTTTCATAGAATCTGTTATTTTATCTCCATACATTATTACATGACCATTAGCATTTCTTGCACAACGTCCGGCTGTTTGGATTAAACTTCTAGTACTTCTTAAGAATCCTTCTTTATCAGCGTCTAGTATAGCAATTAAACTTACTTCAGGAATATCAATTCCTTCTCTAAGAAGGTTTATTCCTACTACACAATCATATTTACCAGTACGTAAATCATGAATTATTTGCATTCTTTCTAGTGTTTTAACTTCTGTATGAAGATATGCTACTTTAATATCTAATTCTTTTAAGTAATTAGTTAATTCTTCAGCCATACGAATAGTAAGTGTAGTGATTAATACTCTTTCATTCTTAGAGATGCGATCGTTGATTTCACCTACTAAGTCATCTATTTGACCTTCAGTTTTTCTTACTTCAATAGTTGGATCAAGTAGTCCTGTTGGACGGATAATTTGTTCTACAAACTCACCATGAGTGTGTTCTAATTCTAAGTCTCCTGGTGTAGCTGATACATAGATTACTTGATTAATCTTCTTTTCAAATTCTTCATATTTTAATGGACGATTATCTAGTGCACTTGGTAATCTGAATCCATAGTCTACTAAATTTTGTTTTCTAGATCTATCTCCATTATACATACCTCTTACTTGAGGAAGTGTAACATGAGATTCATCTACTACTAATAAATAATCATCTGGGAAGAAATCCATTAATGTAGTTGGAGTTTCTCCAGGTAATCTACCAGCCATAGGTGCTGAATAGTTTTCTACTCCACTACAGAAACCTGTTTCTTCTAACATTTCTATATCATAGTTAGTTCTTTGCTCTAGACGTTCTGCAGCTAACAATTTATTATTTTCTTTTAAATATTTTAATCTATCAGCTAATTCTAATTTAATTCTTTCAATTCCAGCTTTTAATTTTTCATCACTTGTTACGAAGTGACTTGCTGGAAAGATTGATACATTTTTAACATTCTTAGAAACTACTCCAGTTAAAGCATCTATTTCAGATATTCTATCTATTTCATCACCAAAGAATTCTATTCTATAACCACTAGCTCTTTGATATGCTGGAATTATTTCAAGAACATCTCCTCTTACTCTAAATGTACCTCTTTTAAAATCTAAATCATTTCTTTCATATAGCATATCTACTAGTTTTTGTAGTACTTCGTTTCTAGAGATAGACTCTCCTACTGTTAGAGTAATCATTTTATTTTTATATTCATCAACTTCTCCAATACCATAGATACAAGATACACTAGCTACTACTATTACATCTCTTCTAGAGATTAAAGCACTTGTAGCAGCATGACGTAATTCATCTATTTCATCATTTATTGAAGAGTCCTTTTCAATATAAGTATCAGTAGATGGTACATATGCTTCTGGTTGATAGTAATCATAATATGATACAAAGTATTCTACTCTATTATTAGGAAATAATTCTTTTAATTCTGAATATAATTGTCCAGCTAATGTTTTATTATGGGCTAGTACTAAAGTAGGGCGATTTACTTCTTTTATTACATTAGCAATAGTAAATGTTTTACCTGTACCTGTAGCACCTAATAAAACTTGTTCTTTTTTACCAGAGTTTAATCCTTCAACTAATTCTTTTATAGCTTTTGGTTGGTCTCCAGATGGAGTATAATTAGATACTAATTCAAAAGACATATTACCACCTCTTTTCTTTTTGTATTTTATCATTTATCGCATTATAAAACAAGGATATAAATAGTATATCCTTGTTTATTTTGTTTATTAATAGTATTTACCTGGTATTGTATCTTTCTTACCATCAAGACTATCATTTATCATTTTCTTTTTATCGAATATTTCTGTTTTGATTGATGTTGCATATATTTCATTACCACTTATTACACTATCATATCTATGATTAACTTTTTTAGCTAATGTTCCTTCTTGAATGTTTCTACTTTCAAGTACTTCTTCTATTTTTCTTGTTTTATTATTTTCATTCATATCTAGAAATATTGTACCTGTTCCATCAGGATATATACTTGCTGTTGCACGTCTTGCAGTTATTTTTCCTAGATAATTAGGATCATCTTTGAAGGCTAATGTAGTACGTCCTATTAAATAGTCTTCTCCTTCATAGTTGATTATTCCTAGAAAATCTGCTTCTACTGGACCTTCTGGTTTAGATTGAATTCCTATTCCTTCAAATGCTCCTACTGGATTATCTGAAATATCAAATCCATAATTTACTTTTTTCATATAGCCCTCCTATTAAATCAATTATAACATAATGATTATAATTTTAGACTTATTTTATATAAAAAAAATACAGTAGACTGTCTACTGTATTAATCTTTTACTTTTACATAGTAACTAGTATCTGCTGTTTTAACATTAAGCATTTGTCCTTCAATACCTTCTTTACCATGATCTACTAATATCCATACCATGTGCCAATCTTCTGAACCCAAATTAGTACTACTTTTATCTTCTCCACCGCTTATTATTTTCTTAGGAGTAAGTATTAATGTATAAATATCGGTTTCTTTTATACCTTTGTTTTTAGCTACAATATTATCTATTTTAGATGATTCAATTCCTACTTTAGCTGCTCCTGTTTTACCTGTATATACTTTATATGTTCCTTGATAATAGTTATCATTTAATTCATTAACTGATTTATAGTAATAGAATTCTCCTTTTTTAAATGTCCAATATTCTTCACTGTTAGCTAGAATTCTCCATCCACCTTCAATTGTTTTCTTAGAACCTAGTTCACCACTTCTCGCAGTTTTATAGGTATTCCAATTACTCATAGTATCTAAATATCCAGATAATTCATCATCATATAATGTACTAATATTCATATTCTTAAATAGTTTTAATACCTCTTCATCAGCATTATATTTATCAATATTTACTTGAGTAGTAAATGATAGTAATGCATTATTCTCTTCAGAAGCTATTAAATATAATTTACCTGTTACTTTACCTCTTGTATAATCCATAGATGCATAATATGTTTTATCGGTTAATGTAAAGAATGTCCCTGTTCCATTACTTATGTTTTCTGTTCTTCCCCAGTATTCACGGAAATCATTATATAATTTAAATTTACCTGTTGATGTAGAGAAATCTGTTGTTGCTGTTTTACTTAAATCGCTTGTTCCTAATGCATATAGAACTATATCATTGTTTTTATATTTTAAGTATTTTTGTTCTTCTCCATTAGTTAGTTTTCCATTTGCTTCTGTCCATGGATATTTATACTTGATTTCAAATGATTCTCCATAGAATGTTTTTTCTTCATCAGTTACAGTAGTATTTGGTGTATTCTTCCCAAATAGTACACTACCAAATATAGTTATTATTCCAAATATACATAGTCCTAGAAATACTACCGCTCCTATGATAATACCAATTATCAATCCTACATGACTTTTCTTTTCTTCATTATTCATTTTACCACCTCTTTAATATGAGTTTATTATACATTTTAGGCAATAAAAATGCAATAGAATAACTATTGCATTTTTGTTGTTGTGAGTATCAAATTGTCTACCTTATTATTATACGTCAATATCAACGCCATTCATACCATCATATACACCAATTGCATTACCATAGTATGAGAATACTTCACCATATCCAAGAATGTCTAGTGTATAGTTTTGGCTATTAGCTAGTGTAGTGTTTTGCATAGCATGTTGGTAACTTCCATAAACAGTTCCGCCTCTAGTAACAGTAAAACATGTATCTACAATTATATCTTCACCTGTACTAGGTAATTCAACTGAATTTCCTATTCCATTTGTAGTTTTTAAATTGTTGAACCAACTTAAACCAGCAGTAGAATACACATATGTTCCATCATGTGATATTAAACTTGGACCATCAAAAAATGCTCCAATATTATCCCAACTTCTAACACTTGGACTTATATGCCATGTGGCTTGTAAGTCCATGTAACAACGATCAGTTACACATCCTGCTGCAATTTGAACTGTTTTAGCTGAAGTTGAATGGCTTTGTGATGTAGGTGGAAGTCCAGGATTTAATAATGGCAATGCTGGTTCAGTATAAGTTACTATCTGAATGTCACTATTCATTATATCTGATTCCACAAAACTATCATACATATCTCTTGTCATGATACTTGGATAAATAGAGTTATGGAATGTAGCTAAGAATTCGTATTCTTCACGTGTTAATTCTACACCATTTTGGTTAGTATAATAAACTTCTTCTGCATAGACATTTTTAGCAATTCCAAATATACATAAAATTGCTAATAATGACATTACTCCTTTCTTCATCGTTTTACCTCCTTTCAGTTTTAATTTAATATGAATTAAATTAAAAAAGTAGAACCTGTAAGGTTCTACTTCCTATTTAAATAAGTATTCTTTATATGCTTCATTAAAGATTGTTTCACAATCATCTACAAAACATATATATTTATTTGTAATTGTAGAATATTGTCCTATCAAATTGTTATTTTTATTTATAGTGATTTTGTTCATTATTGAAGCATAAATTATCACTATATTTGAATCATTATATTCACATGTATATGTTCCATTTACATTTGCGCATGTTTCTTTTATTTTATTAATCACTTGTTCTGTAGTTATTGGTTCTTCGGGTTGTTGTGGTTCAGGTTCTTCTTCTGGTTGTGATTCTGGTTCAGTTTGTTTTTCTGTTTTTGATTCTTCTTGAGTTTCTACTTTTTCATCATTACTTTTTGTTGTTTCTTTATTTTTTTCTTCAATTTTTGTCTCTTCTTTTGGTTTTTCCGTTGTTTTTTGTTCTGATTTAGTTGTTTCATTAATAGTTGCTTTTGTTTCTTCTTTTTTATCAGGTGCTTCCTTTGACTCTTCTTTCTTTTCTTCTAATTTAACTGCTGTTTTTGCTAAACTTAGTTTTTCTGTTTCACTATTTTCTTTAGCTACTTTGTCTCCTACATTTTTTTGATTTAAAAAGAATAAGCTACTGTTTTTATAATATCTTTTATATCTTAGTTTAAATATTGTTTTACCTGTTTCACTACTTGTTATTTCCATGTATAGGTTATCTTTTAGTTTATTTATGTCTTCTTTACTGAATTTTTCTCCATACCCATATGAATCCATTATCATAAGATTATCTACTTCTTTATCTTCCACTAGTATTATATCTTTATTATTTTTTTTATATACTATTCTAATATTATATATTTCTTCATCATCTTTATTCTTTAATTTACCTAGTTTAAAATAATACTTTTCTTTTGTAACTATAAATATGCCACCTACAGTTGTGAATTTCTCACTAGTATTACCTATTTTATATACTTCCATAGAGTTATAT
>CAMOXZ010000008.1 GCA_946629545.1 uncultured Caryophanales bacterium
TTATTAAATTCTTTATTATTTTATTCATTATATCTTTAATTGGTGTATTTTTATATGTTAAATTATCTCCTAAAATTACTATTAATAGTGCTAATAATATTACTTTATATGATAAAGATAATAATATATATTTTAAAGGTAGTGAAAAGAAGGAATGGGTTAGTTTAGATGAGATTAGTTCTTATTTAATAGATAGTACTATATATACCGAAGATAAGAATTTTTATAAACATTTTGGGTTTGATTTCTTAAGAATAGGTAAAGCTCTTATTAATAATTTAAAGAATAAAAGTATGGATCAAGGGGCTTCTACCATTACACAACAGTATGCGAAGAATATGTTTTTAGATTTTGATAAGACTTGGAAGAGAAAATGGGATGAGATGTGGTATACATTAAGAATAGAAGCCAATTATAGTAAAGAAGAAATACTTGAAGGATATTTAAATACTATTAATTATGGTCATGGTAAATATGGAATAGAGAATGCTTCTAAGTTTTATTTTAATAAGTCTGCTAAAGATTTAGATCTTGCTGAATCAAGTTTACTTGCGGCTATACCTAAAGCACCTAGTAAATATGATCCTATTAATAATTATGATAGTGCTAAAGAAAGACAATTATATATACTTAATACTTTATATAAGAATGAGATTATTACTGATGATGAGAAGTTATCAGCATATAATGAAGAATTAAATATAATAGGATTTAATGAAACTGAAGATTTATCTAGTATTAATTACTTTCAAGATGCCGTTATGAATGAATTAAAGAGTATTAGTAGTATTCCTAATAATTATAGTGAAGTAAATGGATTAAAGATTTATACTACTTTAGATTATAATAGTCAGAGTATATTAGAAAAAAATGTTAAAGAAGCATTTGAAGATAATGATTATTTAGAAACATCTAGTGTAGTTATGGATCCTAATGATGGTAGTATTTTAGCTCTTATTGGTGGAAGAGACTATAATAAATCTAGTTATAATAGAGCTATTTCTTCTAGTAGACAAGTTGGTTCTACTATGAAACCTTATTTATATTATGCAGCTTTAGAAAATGGGTTCACTGCTTCTACTGAGTTTTTATCTGAACCCACTACTTTTACTATTGAAGATAATAAGAATTATTCACCTATAAATTATAATGAAAAGTATGGGAATAAGCCTATTTCTATGGCTACAGCTATAGCTTATAGTGAAAATATATATGCTGTTAAAACACATATGTTTCTTGGATATGATGCCTTAATAAATTTAGCTAAAAGAGTTGGGATTACTGAAAAGTTAGAAAGTATTCCTTCACTACCTTTGGGTACTAATGAGATAAATATTATTAATATGGCTAGGGGATATTCTAGTTTTGCTAATTTAGGTTATAAAGTTACTCCTCATTTTATAAGAAAAATAGAAGATGGTAATGGTAATATTTTATATAAATGTAGAGATGATAAAGAATTAGTATTAAATCCTAGTTTAGTATTCATTCTTAATAATTTATTAACTGCTACATATGATCCTTTATATATAGATTATAATTATCCCACAGCTATATCTCTTTCATCTAAATTAAAGCATAAATATGCATTAAAGAGTGGTACTACTAGTACTGATAATTGGAATATAGGTTTTAATAGTAATGTATTATGTGCTGTATGGGTGGGAAATGATAATAATAAAGAGTTAACTACTAAAGATTATAAATATGCACAAAATATATGGTATAAAACTATCGAAGAGATAGAAAAAGATATTGGAGAAGAAGATGGATGGTATGAAAAACCTAAAAATGTAGTTGGTACTTTAGTAGAACCTATTAGTGGTAAACCTATGGATGATTCTAGTAAAAATACTAAACTTATTTATTTTTTAAAAGGAACAGAACCTAAAAGTACTGATCCTACATTTGATGAGATTATTGAAAACTAAAATTATTTTAGTTTTTTTTATAGATAAAAATGTTGTATTTTGTTATAATTTATGTAGGATGTGATATTATGTTAGAAATTATTATTGGGGTTATTGTTGTTATATCATTTATTACTTTTGTAATAGTTATATATAATAATAAATTTGAATTAGCAAATATTAAAATAGAGAAAGCAGAACAAGATATATCATTATATTTAAAAAATAAATTAGAATTACTACAAAGAACTAGACCTATAGTTAAGAAAGCTTTAAGAATTAAAGAATTTATGGAAGAATTAGATAATCTTTCTCCTGAATTAAGTAATTTAGAAACTCATATTACTTTAAAGAAAATATATAATGAATTATTTAAGGCACTTGATGAACATGAAAAATTATATAAGAGTGAAGCATTGCTTAAAATATTAGATGAATTAAATGATAATGAAGAAGATATTATTGGAGCTATTAAGTTTTATAATGATACAGTAGTTGATTTTAATAAATTAGTAGTTACTTTTCCATCTAGTATTATTGCATTAGTAAAAAGATATAAAAAACTTGATTTTTATAATAATGAAAAGAGAGAAATCTTTGAAATATTAAATGAAAAGTAGGCGATATTATGAATTTTATTGAAAGTATTAAAGAAAGAGCTAAATTAGATAAGAAAACTATTATATTACCTGAATCTATGGATTCAAGAGTATTAGAAGCTGCTTCTAAAATAATAGAAGAAGATATATGTAATCTTATAATTATAGGTGATAAGAATAGTATTAATATTCCTGGAGCAATGGTTATTGATCCTAAGAATTATTTCTTTACTGATGAGTTAGCTAATAAGTTATATGAACTTAGAAGAGATAAAGGTATGACTCTAGAAGAAGCTAAGAGATTGCTAGTAGAAGATTATATGTATTTTGCATGTATGTTAGTTAAGACTGGAAGAGCTGATGGTGTAGTATCAGGAGCATGTCATTCTACAAGTAACACTTTAAGACCTGCATTACAAATAATTAAGAGTGATCCTAAATATAACTTTGTTTCATCTTTCTTTATAATGGAAACTAAAGATAGTGAGTTTGGAGAAGATGGAATACTTGTATTCTCAGATAGTGGTTTAGTAGAATACCCTACAGTAGATGAACTTGCACATATTGCAGAAATGAGTGCTGAAAGTTTTGATTATTTAGTTGAAGATGATCCAATAGTAGCAATGTTATCTTACTCTACTAAAGGTAGTGCTAAGAGTGAACACATTGATAAAGTAGTGGAAGCTACTAAGATAGCTAAAAGAGATTATCCAAATTTAAGAATTGATGGAGAATTACAATTAGATGCTGCAATTTGTCCTGATGTAGCTAAGAGAAAAGCACCAAGTAGTAATGTTGCTGGTTATGCTAATGTATTAATATTTCCTAACATAGATGCTGGTAATATTGGTTATAAATTAGTGGAGAGATTTGCACATGCTAAAGCGTATGGACCTATTACTCAAGGTATGGCAGCACCAGTTAATGATTTATCACGTGGTTCAGATGTAGATGAAATCGTAGGAGTTGTAGCAATTACTGCTGTTCAAGCACAAAAATAAATTTTGGAGGTGGATTATGGCAAAATGTCCTCATTGTGGTGCAGAGTTTGAATACGATGTTAAGAAAAAAAGCGTTTACTGTGCCTATTGTGGTAGCCAATTTAATCCTAAAGAGTTAAATAAGGATGTTAAAAAGGCTAAGAAAAATGAAAGTGTAATTAGTGGAAAGACATATAGTTGTACTCAATGTGGTGCAACTTTAATGACTTTTGATGAAACTGCAGTTACTTTTTGTAGTTATTGTAGTAGTCAAAACATTGTTGAAAATGAAGTTGTTAAAGAAAAGGCACCTGATGTTATTATTCCTTTTGCTAAAACAGAAGAGGAATGTGTTAATAACTATAAGAGAGCTATATCTCATTTCTTATTCTCACCTGGTTATATGAAAAATGATATGGTAGTTAAGAAATTTAGAGGTATATACATGCCTTATGCCATATATAAATTAGTACATAATGGTGATTGTATTAATAAAGGTAAGAAATATAATCATAGATCTGGAGATTATGTATATTATGATGATTTTGATATACATGCTGTTGTAGATGCTTCATACGATGGTGTATCATTCGACTTATTATCTAAGTTTTATGATGATTATAGTCAATCTATTCCATTTGATGCTAGAAAAGCTGAAGAGTTTAATCCAAATTACTTAGCTGGTTTCTATGCTGATAAAGGAGATGTTGAAGTAGATACTTATAATTCTGATGCATGCTTAATTGCTTCTAATGATTCTACTAGATATATGAAGAGTCAAAAGATATTTGCTAAATACGGATGTACTACTCCTAAAGTAGGATTTGGAGTTACAGATAAAAGATATGCAATGTTTCCAATGTATTTTGCATCTATAAAGAGTAAAGATGATAAACATATCCATTATGCAGCTATTAATGGTCAAACTGGTAAAGTTGCTGCTGATATGCCTATATCTTTTCCAAAATACATTATATTCTCATTGCTTATGAGTATTCCAATATTCTTAGTAATTAATTTAATACCTTATATATTACCTAGAGCTATAAGTTTCTTTGTAATAATAATGTCTATTATTGCTTGGATAATTTGTACTAGTCAATTAAATAAGTGTAATGATAGATATGGTAGATATAATGATAAAGGTTATACTTCTCTATTAGTAGAAGTAGATGAAAATGGTAATAAAAAGAAATTAAAAAAAGAAAAGAAGTATAAGATGAAAGCAAAATACTGGGTTAAGTATTTAATTGCTATACTTCTATCATTTATAATGATTGTGTTTAATCCAGTAAATGATGCTTACTATTATGGGACAGCAATAATTGGATTAGTTCTAATAATATGGTCATTTAATGATTTAGTAGGTATTCATAATACTCTAGTATCTAGACCAATACCTCAACTTGAAAAAAGAGGAGGTGATGAAAGTGAATAAGAAATATATTTTATTAATGATACTTGCAATATTCACTTTTAATATTATTAATGTTAATGCTTATGAAATAGATGATTTTGTTGTTACTGATTATGGTACTGATAGTACTTATACATATAATCCTAGTGACAATGTAATAACTAGTAATACAACCGATACTAACGATTATAAGTATACAAATAATGAAACTAATTATACTGCTTCAATTGAAGATAATGCTAACTTATTATCTATTGAAGAAAGAGTTAAGTTATTTGAAGAAATTAAGCCATTAACTAAATATGGTCATACAGCATTTATTACTACTGCTAATAATACTTCTAGTGTAGAGTACTTTGCAGATAGTTATTATCATTCTCACTTTGGTACACAAAGTGGTACTATCTTTATAATAGATATGAGTAATAGAAAAATCTATATATTCTCAGATGGAGCTAACTATAGAACTGTTACTAAGTCTAAAGCTTATTCAATAACAGATAATACTTATAGAGATGCTACTAATAAAGAGTATTATAGATGTGCATCTCGTACATTTAAACAAATCAATACTATCTTAGATGGTGGTAAGATTGCTGAACCAATGAGATATACAAGTAATATATTTATAGCTATTACATTAGCATTCTTCTTCAGTTTCCTATATATATTAGGTAAATCTAGAATTAAAAAAGCTAGTGATAGTGCTATAGTAAAAAATTGTGATATTGATTTTAAAATTGGTGAAACATCAGCTATTAAGACTGGTCAACACAGAGTATATAGTCCACAATCTTCTGGCGGTTCCGGAGGCGGAGGCGGAGGAGGCGGAGGCTCTTCCGGTGGTGGCGGTGGCCATGGTTTCTAGTTAGAGAGGTGGTTTTATATGATGATTCTAGCTCGACTTTTTGCTGACTACATCGATACAATAGTAGCTCCTATTTTGATATTTATTATTTTGTTATTATTAGCATTGTATAAGAAATCACGTATTGGCATAGTTATTAATGTGTATTTACATGGTCTTGCTTTGATAGATTGGTTTATTATAAATGGTAAAGCAACTGATAATATAGGAATCTATAATTTAGCAAACGCTATTAAAGTAGGTATTATTGATCTTATTGCTATCATTGCACTAATCATATATTTGGTAATAAGAAAAGAATCAAAGAAAAATAATGATACCAAAAGCGAAGAAAAAATAGAAGTTGTTGAAAGTCAAAAAATTTGCTTACATTGTGGTATAAGTAATCCAAAAGAGAATGAATATTGTAAGCAATGCGGAAATAAATTATAAAATAAAATATCCACAGGAATTGTGGATATTTTTTTTATATTACTTTTAATACTACATGTAGTAGGAAATCTAATAACATTGGTATTCCTATTATTAGAGCTATTATATATTTAGTTTTCTTAGATGTTTTCTTTAAGAATTTATCTATTAATGGTTGTATTGTATATAGAAGTAATGTTCCTCCTATAGCAAAGTTTCTTGAAGCATCCCAGTTAACTCTAGCGTTTATATTTAGGAAGTCTTTTGAATAATCCCATAATAAATTACCAAATAGTTTATCTATAGCTAAATGTGATACATACTCTAGTACTGTAGTTAGGATCCAAATACCTAGGAATACTAGTACTGGTGTTACATTTATCTTTTTTAATTTAGGATAAAGCTTTGTTAGTAGAAATACTGCTATAATTACTACTATGTTTGTTAGTACTAATTGTATACCATAGTTTTTAAATAATACTTCTACACTATATATCTTAGGAGTAGTATATTCAATTATAGTTATATAGATGAATGATACTAATGTGATTAGTGATACTACTAAGTTTATTGGGTTTTCTAAAGTATGTTTTTTCTTCATAAAGTTTTGAAGGCATACAAGAAGTAGTAGTACTCCAAAACCATATATTGGTAGGAATGGTCCTAGAAGAACTCCTCTATTAACAAATTTATATGGGCTCATTACAAACCATAATAAGAAGACTTCATATAACCAACCTATTAATGCATATACTAAGAAGATAATATAGTATTTTGAAAATTTTTCTAAAAACTTTTTCATTCTATTCTCCAATCTATTTCTTTTATATTATTTTTCTTTAAAAATTCATTTGTCTTTGAGAAAGGTTTACTACCAAAGAATCCATTTCTCGCAGAAAATGGAGATGGATGAGCAGATTCTATTACTAAGTGTTTTGGATTAGTAATTAATTCTCTTTTAGAACGAGCATAGGCTCCCCATAGTATAAATACTGTAGGAGTATTTCTCTCATTTAATATCTTTATAATATCATCAGTAAAGATTTCCCAACCTCTATCTTTATGAGATGTTGGTTTATGTTCCTCTACTGTGAGTACTGCATTTAAGAGAAGAACTCCTTCTTGTGCCCATTTTTTAAGTGAGTTATGTTCCGGATATGGTATTTTCAAGTCACTTTCTAGCTCTTTAAAGATATTTTTTAATGACGGTGGCTTTAAAACTTCATTACTTACTGAGAAAGATAAGCCCTCTGCTTGATTAGGTCCATGATATGGATCTTGTCCTAAGATAACTACTTTTACATTATCAAAATCAGTATATCTAAAAGCATTGAATACTTCGTTTTGTTTTGGGTATATAGTCTTTTCTTTATACTCATTTTTTACAAAATCCATTAGTTTTTCAAAGTATTCTTTTTTAAATTCATCCTGTAGGATTAGATCCCATTTATTACCTATCATATAATCACCTACTTATGATAACTTTCATTATTATTTATTTTAAATGCACGATAGATTTGTTCTAGAAGAAGTACTCTAAATAATTGATGAGGAAAAGTCATTTTTGAGAAAGACAAGTGTAGTTTTGCTTTTTCTTTTATATTGTCTGAAAGACCATAACTACCACCTATTATAAATGTAATAGTACTTGCTTCTAAAGTGATTTTATCTAACTTGTCAGCAAATTCAGTACTGCTTAATTCTTTTCCTTCTATTTCTAGAGTAATTATATAATCTTTATCATTTATATGTTTTAAGATTTTTTCTTCTTCTAAGATTAATGATTTATTTGGTTCTACTAGTCCTTCATCTTTTACTTCAATGATTTTTATATTAGTATACTTAGATATTCTTTTGATATATTCTTCTATTGCATCTTTTAAATATTTTTCTTTAATAGAACCTACTGTGATTATTTTTATCATACTTCTATCATTTCACTTTCTTCATATTGTCTAGCAATATGTATTTTTATATTCTTATCTAGTCCTTCATTATGAATGGCTTCTAAGGCTTTTTCTTCTGTATTATTATTTTCACTTAGATGAGCTAATATAATATTTTTTGTATTTTCTCTTACTAATTTAGATAGATACTTAGCGGTAGTATTATTAGAGAGATGTCCTTTATCAGAGATTACTCTTTCTTTTAAGAATCTAGGATATGGTCCATCCATTAACATTACTTCATCGTGATTACTTTCTATGAAGTATAGATCTTTTCCTACCATTTTATTTAAATATTTTCTATTTATATAACCTGTATCAGTTACGTATACTAGGCTTTTATTATTATATTCAATAATGTATCCTACTGATGATGGTGCATCATGTGATGTATGTATTAATTCTATATCTACATCATTGATTGTGAATTTATCATCTATAAATACACATCTTGTTTTTGGGACATATTCTTTTAGACTATCATACATTTCTTCTGGTATATAAACATTTAAATGTGTTTTATTTACTAGAGTAGATAATCCACTTGTGTGGTCTTTATGACAATGTGTTATTAAGATACCTGATATATTAGAAAAAGAAAGGGAATTCTCTTCTAAACTTCTTTTCAAAGTTAAGTAGGAAATTCCCATATCTATAATTATATTTGTATTATCACATAACACAATTGAACAATTTCCTTTTGAACCACTGGATAATGTTTTTATTTTCATTTTAATAGAATGCCATAGGGTTTAGAGCAGTTCCACCATAATATGGAGGTCCTGTCCATACTGCAAAGTGTAAGTGAACTCCTGTTGCAAAACCGGTTTGTCCCATACCACCGATTGGTTGTCCTCTTGTTACCCTATCTCCTTCTTTAACATACATACATCCCATACAAAGATGTGCATACATTGTGTAATATCCATTATCATGTTTTATTGTAATATATTGTCCATTAGATGATTTATAACTTGCTGTATAAACCACACCAGATTCTGCAGCAAATATATTTGAACCATATCCACATCCAGCAATATCCATACCATCATGTAATGTTCCCCAACGCCATCCAAATGGAGATGAGATTGTTGAACATGTTGCTGGCCATCCAAACATACCTTTTGTAACAATTAGGTCTCCATATCCACCAGACCAAGTTGGTTGTTTTGTACCTTTTACTACAATTTCTTCTACTGGTACCTTTAGTACTTCTGTTGCAGCTGGAATACCAACTACTGAAACTGTTTCACCATTTACCTTTTGTACTTTTTGTGTTACTCTGTTAAGACCATTTTCACCTTGTTGTTTAACAACTTTATAATTTGTATATTGATTTGGATCTTCTTCCGTTTTTGTAGTATATTTTACTTCTTCATCTTTTACTACGTGATCTTCTTCAACTACACTTATTTGTGGTTTTAAGATACCTATAGTAACTACTTGTCCAGGATATAATAAACTATTTTCTGTTAAATCTGGATTTGCTACTAAGAATTCTTCAATTGATATCTTATTATTGAAAGCTACATCATCAATTGTATCTCCATCTTTAATAGTATACTTTGATTGATCTTTTGTAGTTCCAAATAATAAGTATTTACTTAAATCTTCTTCTTTTAAGTATATTGTTTTATTTACTGGTATTTTATCTTTTTTAATAGTTATTTTGTTTTTTAAATAAATATTATCAATAATTGTACCTACATCTTTTATTTCTTTTTGAGTATCATTAGCGTAGTTATTGTAATCTTCTTCTTTTATAAATGATTTAACTGTTTTCTCTACTGAATTAGTAAATACCTTTTTATCTAATACATAGATATATTGATTTTTACCTTTAATAGTTTTACCAGTTTCCTCATCTTTTGTATCTATTCCTTTAATTTTAACTACGTATCCATCTATTGTGAATGATGAACTATCTTTAATTTTATTGTATATTTCTGTATTAGATTGAATACTTTTTTCAAAAGTTATTTCTTTTACTATATCTAGTTCTGCTGGAGTATATACTTTAGATACATTATATTTTTCTTTTATTTCATTTTGTTTATTATCAATATAGTTTTCAAATGACTTTTTAGATTCAATAATTCCTAATGATTTTCCTTCTAAGTATACTCTATATACTGTTTTAGGATTTCTATTAATATTAGTAAATCCTGTGGTAAATATAGTAGTTAGAAGTATAGTTATTAGTACTAGTAATTTACTTTTCTTCACTAGTCTTCCCCTCATTTCTATCCTTTCTTAGATTAACAAATGTTGAAGTATTCTTTTTAAATAATAATTCTATTGTTGCAGTTGGTCCATTACGATGTTTTCCTATAATTAATTCACTTAAACTTGTGTTATCTTCAGTTCTTACTTCTTTCTTATAGTAATCATCTCTATATAAGAACATTACGATATCCGCATCTTGTTCAATAGAACCTGATTCACGTAAGTCACTCATAATTGGACGTTTATCTTCACGTGCTTCTACACCACGAGATAATTGGGCTAAAGCTATTACTGGAACACCTAATTCCATAGCTAAAGTCTTTAAACTACGTGATATATCTGAAACTTCTTGTTGACGGTTAGCACCATAGTTTTTTCCACCTGAGATTAATTGTAAGTAGTCGATTACTACTAATGATAATCCTTGTTCAGATGAAGCTAATCTTCTACATTTAGCTCTAATTTCACCAATTGTAATACCTGGTGTATCATCAATAACTAAATTTGTATTAGATAATTGTGATACTGCTTCATTAATTCTTTTCCAATCTTGGTTTAATAGATTACCAGTTCTTAACTTGAAACCATCTATTTGACCAAGTGAAGCTAAAATACGCATTGCTAATTGTTCTGCACTCATTTCTAAGTTAAATAAGGCAACTGATTTATCTTGAGTCATTGCTACATGAGTAGCTAAATTTAATGCAAATGCAGTTTTACCCATAGCAGGACGTGCTGCAATAATTATAAATTCGTTTGGATGAAGACCAGTAGTAATTCTATCTAAATCATACCATCCTGTAGATAGACCTGTTATTTCACCTTTATTTTCAGATAATCTTTCTAGATCTGATTCTGCTTTTGCAAGTACATCTTTAATAGAACGGAATTCACTTGCTTTTCTATTTTTAACAATACCTAGTATTTTCTTTTCTGAGTTATCTAAGATTTCGTTTACTGTTTCATCAGTACGATATCCTTCTTGTGCTATTTCTTCTGCTGTTTCAATTAAACTTCTAAGTAAAGCTGATTCTTCTACACTTTTAATATAGAAGTCTATATTAGATGCTGTAGGTACATAGTTTAATACTTCAGTTAAGTATTCTACTCCACCAACTTCATTTAATTTATTATTCTTCTTTAAATAACTAGTTACTGTTGTGATATCTATTGGAGTTTTAGAATCTGATAGACTAGTCATAGCTTCAAATATCTTAGCATTCTTATCGTTATAAAAAGCTTCTGGTGTTAAGTTTTCAATTGCTTTTTCTAAGGCATACTTAGATAAGAAACAAGCTCCTAACACTGATTCTTCTGCTTCTATATTATTTGGTAATGTTCTTGCTGGCATGTTACCACCTCTACTTTACTACGTGTACTTTTATTGTTGCTGTTATATTAGCATACAAGTTAATATCTACATTATGAAATCCTAATGAAGATATAGTAGTATGTTCTATCATACTTTTTTCAATCTTATATCCCTTTTTTTCTAATTCTTCTTTTATTTGTTTAATACTGATACTTCCGAAGACTTTATCTCCTTCACCAGTTTTTACTTTAAATTCTATAGTTTCTTTGTCTAATTTCTTTTTTAGTTCTTCTGCAGTCTTTTTATTTTCTTGATCTAGTTCTTCTTTTTTCTTTAATTCATGGTTTAGTTTAGCTAGATTTTCTTTATTTTTTATTACTGCATAGCCGTTTTTAATTAGGAAGTTTTCTGCATATCCATCTTTTACATTTTTGATTTGCCCCTTTTTACCTTGATTTCTTAAATCTTTGATAAAAATTACTTCCATATTATTCGCCTTCACTTTCTTCTTCTATTATTCTTTTTAATTCTTTTTCTACATTACTTATTGTGGTATTTTCAAACTTAGCAGCCCCAGTGTATGAATCACCGCCACCACCTAGTCTTTCTAATATCTTACCAATATCATATCCACCTAAGCTTCTAGCACTTAGTCCTATAACATCTTTATTAATGTGTCCTATTACAAAAGATGCTTCAATGTTATTAAAGAATAATAATGTATCTGCTACTTTAGCTAATTCTTCTCTTCTATAGTTTGCATATGGTGTTGCTTTAGTAATAGCTATCTTATCATTTATTGTTTCTATTGAAGATAATAATTTTTGTCTTTCAGCATATTCATTAATATCTTGTTTTAATAGATATTGAACTTTCTTAGCACTTGCTCCTAATAATGTTAAATAGTATGAAGTATAGAATGTTTCTGCCATAGTATTTAATGTGTAGTTATTTGTGTCTAATACTATTCCTGCTAAAAGAATAGTAGCATAGTATGAATCAATATCTATGTCATAATATTCTATTAGATTTGTAACCATTTCGCAAGTAGAAGATACTTTACTATCTACTATTATAGTTGCATTTTTAATTGTTGTTTTACCCAAATCATGATGATCTATTATTAATTTGTTTTCAATTTTCTTTAAAGCTTTTTCACTTTGTACTAATTCTTGTTTATTAGTATCTAAAATGATAAGTAAGTTTTTGTTTGTTTTAGGATTTAAATACTCTTCTAAATCATCACTTCTAATTATATTTAAGCATCCTTCTAATTCTCTTAGTACTTTTTCTACTCCTGCTTCATGAATTCTGTCGTCTATAATTAGATATACCTTTTTTCTTCTTTTTTGTAGAAATTTTAACATTCCTATTGAACTACCTAAGGCATCTAAATCTAAGTTCTTATGAGCCATTAAGAATATTGTTTTACTTTTTCTAATAGCTTTATTAATTTTTTTTCTTTCACTTATTATACTCATAGGGCCTCCTTTTTAGTTCTATATTTATTATATAATAAATATAGGCATTTGAAAAGGAAAAGTATTTTATTACTTTTCCTTCTTTTTATAACACTAAAAAAAGTCTAAAATCTTATTCTATAAAACCCGCTATGTGCAGGTGGGTATTCGCAATTAATCATTAGGATTCCTACTCATTGGAAGGCTTTCAACACCGATTAATCATCTTAGAATTCCCTTATTTTTTCCTTGGTCGGTTTTATCAATATATCTTTTAGACAATTTTATTGTAGCACACTTTTTTAGTTGTGGAAATCTTTTCGAAAAACTTTTTCCACAGTTGACGTAAATAAAAAAAGAAGTATTTCTACTTCTTATCTTGCATAAGGCATTAAAGCAATAGCTCTAGCTCTTTTAACTTGTTTAGAAACAACTCTTTGATGTTTTGCACAAGTACCAGTAACTCTTCTTGGAACTATTTTACCTTTTTCATTTGTATATTTCTTAAGTGTTTCAACATCTTTGTAGTCTAATTCATGACCAGCACACATTGCACACACTTTTTTCTTTCTATGATTGAATTCTGCCATAATTATCCTCCTTCTATTAATTAGAATGGTAATTCGTCATCACTAATTTCGATACTAGATCCGAAATCAGCAAATGGATTACTATCTACATCTGTACCTTTAGGTTCTGGCATATCACCAAAATCATAAGGTGTTGGTTCTACATCATTTTTCTTGTTTGAACCTTTTGTATTATTAGAATTTTCTGAGGAAGCTTTTGATCCTAAAAATTCAACATTATCAGCAACTACTTCTGTAATATATCTCTTTTGACCATCTTGTCCGTCATAAGTTCTTGTTTGAATTCTACCTTCAACAGCAACTTGACTACCTTGAGTTAAAAAGTTTTTACAATTTTCAGCTTGTTTTCTCCAAACAACGATATTAATAAAATCTGCTTCTCTTTCACCATTTTGGTTTTGGAAGTTTCTATTAACAGCTAGTGAAAATGTAGCTACTGGTGTATTACTACCAGTATATCTTAGTTCAGGATCTCTTGTTAATCTTCCTATTAATACTACTTTATTCATATATAATTCTCCTTATTTTAAATTATTCTTCTACTTTAACGATTAAATGACGAAGTAGATTTTCATTAATTCTAGCAACACGACTAAATTCTTGTTCTGCTTCTTTAGAAGCTTCTACTACGAATAAGTAATAATATCCTGTATTATACTTTCTAATCTCATAAGCTAGTTCTCTTTGACCCATAGCCTTTTCTTCGATTACTTTTGCTTTCTTATCAGTTAATACCTTTTTCATTGATTCAGCTTCTTTTTTAATTTGAGCTTCTTCCATATCAGGTTTAACGATAAACATGATTTCGTATTTATTCATCATACGCACCTCCTTTTGGACTAATAGACTGCTAAATGCAGTAAGGAGTATTCAAAATACTCGTACGTATTATAACAAAAATAATTTTAAAAGTCTAGATTATTTGAGTAAATTTTTATATAATATTTTCAGGTGATTTTATGAGATTAATCGAAAAAGAATGCCCTAATTGTGGAGCAGGATTACATTTTGGTAAAGATGATACTACTTGCAAGTGTGAATATTGTAAAAGAGAATTTGAAATAGAAAGAGATACAGAAAAGAAAAAATTGGATGATCAATTTATTCTAAATGAATTAAAGACTCCTTTTAAATTCTTTGCATATTTTACTTTTAGTAGTATGATTTCACAAATAATTGTAATATCTATAACATTTGTAATTATAATAATAGTTGCTTTTAATTTAATTCAAGGATTAAGCGATTCAAATTCTTTATTTAATAGAAACTCTAGTTATGTTACTAGTACTAGTGATTTAAGTACTTCAGATTATTCTACTTTAGATATTCAATCTAGAATACTTATTTCTAGAGAAACTACTGGTATTACTGGTATGTATAATACTAAAGGTAATTTTAAAAGAGAAAAAATATATGTTGTTTCTAATGATAAGACTAATTATATAATACCTATTTATAAAGCAGAATATGCTAATATAAGTAATAGTGAAGATAAACATATTATTTATATTCCAATTATTTATAAAAATGTTAAGACAAAAAATAATTCTATTGCATTCTCATTAGGTGAAGGAAAAATAAGTGCTCCTGAATATCACTTTAATGATAATAATTATTCATATGGTTATACAGATTTAGATACTTTATATAATGAAATTATTAAACAATATGAGAATGATTATAAAATAGTTACAAAATAAAAACATCCAAATGGATGTTTTTTTATACATTAAATCTAAAGTGACAGATGTCTCCATCTTGCATTAAGTAATCTTTTCCTTCTAAGCGTGCTTTTCCAGCTTCTTTTACTTTTAGTTCAGATCCACATTCTATTAAATCTTCATATGAGATTACTTCTGCACGTATAAATCCTTTTTCAAAGTCTGTATGAATGATACCAGCACATTGTTTAGCATTCATGCCTTTTTTAAATGTCCAAGCTCTTACTTCATCTTTTCCTACTGTGAAATATGTAGCTAAACCTAAGATATCATAAGTAGCTTTAATTAATTTATCTAATCCACTACCATCTAATCCTAATGCTTCTAGCATTTCATCTTTTTCTTCTTTAGAAAGTTCTGATAAATCTTCTTCTACTTTAGCACATAGACTTACTACTCTTGCGTTTTCTTTAGATGCATATTCTTTTACTAATTTAACATATTCATTATCTGGATTAGATAATTCACTTTCTTTTATGTTTGCTAGATAGATAATTGGTTTTAAAGTAAGAAAACTATATGATTTTATTACTTTTTTCTCATCATCTGTAAGATTTAATTGTCTTAATGGTTTATTTTCTTCTAATGCAGATTTACATTTAGTTAATACTTCTGTTTCTAAGATATCATCCTTATCTTTAGTAGTTCTTGCTTTCTTTGATACTCTTTCTAGTCTAGAGTTAATTACATCTAAGTCTGCGATAGCAAGTTCAAGGTTTATTGTTTCTATATCTCTTATTGGATCAATATTACCTTCTACGTGGATAATTTTACCATCATCAAAGCATCTTACTACTTCAACTATAGCATCAACTTCTCTTATATGAGATAAGAATTTATTACCTAGACCTTCTCCTTGAGATGCTCCTTTAACTAGTCCAGCTATATCAGTGAACTCATATGCTGTTGGGATAAATCTATTTGGATCATACATTTCTTTTAATTTATCCATTCTTTCATCTGGTACTGTAACTACTCCAACATTTGGTTCTATTGTTGCAAATGGGTAGTTTTCTGCTAGTATTTTTTGATTTGTAATTGCATTAAATAAAGTACTTTTTCCTACATTTGGAAGTCCTACTATTCCTGCTGTTAAACTCATAATATCACTTCTTTCGTCTTGTATTATAACATTATTTTATGTTTATTAAAAGATAATCTTTATTTTAAATTATGATTTTGATAAAATTATAATGGAGAGTGATGAGATGAGAACTGTAGGTACAGTAGTACGTGGAATTCGTACACCAATCATTAAAGAAAATGATAAACTTGACGATATTGTAGTAGATTCTTTAATTAAAGCTAGTGAAAGTACTGATTACGGCTTTAAATTTAAAGATAGAGATGTAGTGGCTATCACTGAAGCTGTTGTAGGTATTAGTGAAGGTAATTATGCTACTATTGATGATATAGCTACTGATATTAAAAATAAACTTAATAATCCTAGCGAGTTAGGTATTGTATTTCCTATACTAAGTAGAAATAGATTTTCTCTTATTTTAAAAGGAATTGCTAAGAGTACTAAGAAACTTTATGTATTATTATCATTCCCATCAGATGAAGTTGGTAATGGAATATTAGATGAAGAGAAATTTGAAAATTCTAGTTTTGATTTAGGTAGTATTATTACTGAAGAAGAATATACTAAGTATTTTGGAGATTTCTTACATCCATTTACTGGTATTAATATGATTGATTTCTATAGAGAATTAATAAAGGAACAAGGCTGTGAACCAGTATTTATTCTTTCTAATAAAGCTACTGATATATTAGAATATACTAATAATGTTATTAACTGTGATATTCATACTAGATATAAAACTAAAGAAATGTTAAAGAAAGCTGGGGCTAATGTAATTGGATTATTTGAAATACTTAATAGTCCTGTTAACGGATCTGGATATAATGAAAAATATGGATTACTTGGTTCTAATAAATCTACTGAAGAAAGACTTAAATTATTTCCTAGAGATGGTCAAAAAATAGTTGATAGTGTTCAAAAGAGATTAAAGGAAATAACTGGTAAGAATATTGAGGTTATGGTATATGGAGATGGAGCATTCAAAGATCCAGTTGGAAAGATTTGGGAGTTAGCTGATCCAGTAGTATCTCCTTTCTATACTAGTGGTCTTGAAGGTACACCTAATGAAATTAAATTAAAATTTGTTTCTGATAATAAATTTCCTGATTTAAAAGGAGATGAATTAAAAGAAGCTATTAAAGAAGAAATAAGAAAAAAGGATGCTAATTTAAAAGGTAAAATGATTACTCAAGGTACTACTCCTAGAAGATTAACTGATTTAATTGGATCTTTATGTGATTTAACTAGTGGTAGTGGTGATAAAGGTACTCCAGTAGTATTTATTCAAGGATACTTTGATAATCTATCAGATGAATAAAAAAAGAAGCTTAATGCTTCTTTTTATTTTACTATAATGTAGGTCCTACTCCAGGTCCTATTGGTAATCCTATTAAATACCATCCTATTATTAATAATATCCATGTAGCAGCTATTATTAAAAAATAAGGTGTAATCATTTGAAGAGATTTTCTTATTGTATAAGGTCTATCTTTTCTTAAGTTATATATATTTAAATATCCTATATATATAACGAAAGATGCTAGTATTGGAGTAAATCCTTTAGTCATTGAATCTCCTGCTCTCATTATTATTTGAGCAAATTGTGGAGATATATTTGATTGCATGAACATTGGAACTACTACTGGTGAGAATATCATCCATTTACTAGCTGGACTAGTTAAGAATAGATTTGATATTCCTATTAATAGTAATGCTACTAAAATTAGTGGTATTCCAGTTAAATTCATACTCTTTAATAACGATGCTAACCAAGATGCTATTACTAGACCAATATTACTTTTTCTAAATATAGCAATAAATTGACTAGCAACGAATATTAATATAAAGATTGTACCTGCAGATGAGAACTTCTTCCCTGCATTTTCTATTATTTGTTTATAGTTTTTCATTGATTTAGATGCAAATCCATAAGCTATACCAGAAAGTATAAATATTAATGCTACTAAGAAAGTAAATCCATCTTGAAAATAAGCATTTTCACCAAATAATTGATACATATATGCTTTTTCATTCATATCTAATAGCATTCCAGAACCTGGTAAATTAGGTATTAATGAATAAATAAATACTAATGTTACTATTATTGTTACTATTAAAGCAGCTCTTAATCCTCTGTTTTCATATTTATCTTTTTCAAGAATTCTTTGTTCTTCATCTTCTGCAATTATAGTAGTATATTGCTCTGTTTTAGCAAATTCATCATCTTTCTTATACTTACCAATTTTAGGAGCTATAATCTTTTCTATTACTATTGTTCCTACTACTGATAATATGATTGATGCTACTACTATAAATATTAAGTTAGAAGTTAAAGCAATGTGACTTGTTTCATCTACTAGAATAGCAGCTGTCTTTGTATAATCCATTAAAGAAACTTCCATAGATCCTACGAATATTGATACTCCATATCCAAATGAAACTCCACAGAATGCTGTAATTATACCTAATATTGGATTTCTATTATTAATGAAATATATTAATGCTATTAAAGGTATTAGTATGGCATAGCCAACTTCATTAATAAGAGAAGATATAGTAGCCAAAAATATTATTATGAATGTAAATAATCCTTTTGGAATTTTACTTAAATGTCTTTTAGTTAATGTTTCAATAAATCCTGTACCTTCTCCTATAGTTAAACCTATTAAAGATATTAATAATGTTCCTAATGGAGCAAAGCTTAAGAAGTTTTTAGAAGCATTACTTATTAAGAATTTTAAACCGTCAAAAGATAGTAGGTTTTCTACAGTAACTAATGTTGGTTCTAATTCTTTTGTATTAGTGTTAACTACATTATAAGTAGCTTGCATTTGAAATATACTTAATATCCAGCTTAGTAATACTATAAACACTGTCATAATCATGAATGCTGATACTGGATGTATGTAAAATTTCTTGAATTTTAGTCTTCTTTTTTCGTTCATATTAAACCCTTTCTACCTTTTTTAACTTTTTATTAAACTCTATTCTAGGTAATAGGACAGTTCTTCCACAGTTTAAACACTTGATTTTGATATCTGCACCTAATCTTACTATTTCCCATTCATTTGTACCACAAGGATGTTGTTTTTTCATTACTACAATAGAACCTAATTTATATTCTTTATTTTCCATTATGCACCTCAATCTGAGTATATGGTATTTTAACACCTGCTTTATCAAATGCTTTTTTGATTTCTTTTCTTAAGATTCTTTCTGTGATGATATGTTTCATTGGTTTTGTTTCTACCACTACTCTATATATTACTGCAGAATCTGATAAATCATTTACTCCCCATACTTCGATATCTTTAGTAGCAAATTCTAATTTTCCACTTAAATCTTTTATTAATTTATTTAATGTATCTTCAATTAATTTTTCATTTGTTTCATAAGCAATTGATACATCTACTACTGCTAGAGAGTTATTAACACTATAGTTAATAACATTATCCATATAATGGTTAGCTATTATTTTAGTAGCCCCTTTGAAATTACGAATTCTTGTAGTTCTTAATCCTATAAAAGTAACTTCTCCCATGAATCCATTAATTTCAATAGTATCTCCTATTTCATATTCACCTTCAGTAATAATAGCAAATCCAGCTATTATATCTTTTGCTAAATCTTGGAAAGCCAATCCAAGAAGTGCTGTTCCTATACCTAATCCAGCTAAAATAGATCCTACTTTAAATCCAAATAAAGATACAATTGCTAGTACTACTAAAATAACTATAGTATATTTAATAATGTTTAAAATTACCATTGAAAGTGTTTTTACTCTTTGTTTTTGAGCTAGTTTTAGTTTACTTTTTATAGTTGTTTTTAATACTAGTTTCTTTATAATAGCAAATACAATCATTCCTATGATTATATATACTAATGGTAGGATAATGAATTTTAAATTAATTGTATATCCTAATACATCTACTTTCATTACTTATCTACCTCTATATTCATATATTCTAATAATCTATTTAAATCACTATCATTAACAAAACTTATTTCTATTTTGTTTTTCTTAATTACTACTTTAGTTCCAAGTTTTTCACTTAGTTCTTCTTGTAAGTAAGAATATTCATTATTAACTTCTTTTCTTTTTTGTTGATGAACTTTTTCTACTGTAGGAGCTTGAGTTAAACTTTCTAATTCTCTTACACTTATACCATCTTTTAATATTTTATTTAAAAGTTCTTGTTGTTGAGATTCATCACTTAATTTAGATAATACTCTAGCATGACCCATACTAACATTATTCTTACTAATTTCATCTTGGATATTTTGTGGTAAAGAAAGAATTCCAATCATATTAGTAATATGACTTCTACTTTTACCTAATCTCTTAGCTAATTCTTCTTGTGTTACTGCTAAAGTTTCTTGTAGTTTTTTATAAGCATTTGCTTCTTCAATTGCATTTAAGTTTTCTCTTTGTAAGTTCTCTAATAATGCAATCTCCATCATTTCTTGATCATTGAAATCTCTAATAATTGCAGGAATTTCAGTTAATCCTGCCATACGAGAAGCCTTAACACGTCTTTCACCAGCTATTATTTCATAACCTTTAATTGATTTTTTTACAATAATTGGTTGGAATACACCGTGTTCTTTAATTGAATCTGATAATTCTTGTAATGCTTCTGCATCAAATACTTTACGTGGTTGATATGGATTAGATCTTAATTCATCTAAACTTATATTTACTATTTCTTCTTTAGGTGTTTCATTTACTATTTTCTTTTCTACAGCACTATAATCTAGTACTTCGTTATTAAATAGTTCTTCTAGTCCTCTACCTAATGCTCTTCTTCTTGGTATTCCTGATTCTTGAAAATTATTATTTTCCATTTCTTTCAATCACTTCCTTGGCTAAATTTAAATAAGCTTCTGATCCTCTACTTTTTGGATCATATACTATTATTGGTTCTCCGTGTGATGGAGCTTCTGTTAATCTTACTAATCTTGGAATTATTGTATTATAAACTTTTTCTTTAAAGAATTTTCTTATATCTTCTACTACTTCAAGTCCTAAGTTAGTTCTTGCATCATACATAGTTAGAAGTACTCCTTCAATGTCTAATGTAGGATTTAAACTCTTTTGAGCTAACATAATAGTTCTTAATAATTGAGTTATTCCTTCTAGCGCAAAGAATTCACATTGTACTGGTATTATTACTGAATTAGATGCTGCTAAAGCATTAGTAATAATAATATCTAATGATGGTGGACAATCTATAATAATATAATCAAATGTATCTTTGATATCTACTAAACAATTCTTTAATTGTTCACTATAATTAAATCCTGCTTCACTTCTACTTTTTTCTAATAACTCAGTTCCTAAACCAGCCATATTAATAGAAGAAGGTACTATATAGAAATCTTTATATTTTGTTTTAATTATTGTTTCATTTATTTTGCATTCTCCTGTTAAAACATTATAAATACTTCTTTCTATTTCACCTTTATTAATTCCTACACCAGTAGTTGTATTTCCTTGTGGATCTAAGTCTATTAATAATACTTTTTTTCCTAATACTGCTAATGATGCAGAAAGATTGATACTAGTTGTAGTCTTTCCAACTCCACCTTTTTGATTTACTAATGATATAATCTTTCCCATCTAATCACCTGTTTCCATATTACTAATTTATTGTATCAAATATTAGTTTTTTTTTAAATGTTTTTAATAAAAAAAGTAGATTTTTATCTACTCTTTATCTATTTTAATTATCATTTGATAAGATTTATCAAAATTCATTTCATTTATATCTATTTTAACGCCTTTATCTTTTAATTTATCAATAGTATTTTTTAGTTCTAATATTGCTTCATCTACTGTATATGTTTCTTTTTCTGATGTTGGTGCGCTATTTGTAATAGGATTTAATGATGAATTAACATCTAATGAAGCAAATTGTTCAGGCATTTGGAAATAATCAGATATAGTATCTTCTTCTTCATCCATATCCTCACCTTTAACAATCTTTTCAGCAGGTGTTATATATTCATCATCTTTTTTAGGTTTATCAGGTGAATTACTTCCTATGTTTAGTAATGAATCTAAAGATATTCCTCCAGAATTACCTAAATTTAAGTCTTCAGTATTCTTCTTTATATCATTAACATCTAATGATGTTACTGCTGCTGGTAATGGTTCTGTTGGTTCTTCATCTTCTTCTTTACCTACTTCTCCATAATTAATGAACTTATTTGTTGTTGGTGCTTCTTCACCTTCTGGTGGAGCAATAACAACTTTACCATAATCCGAATCATCTTCTTGTTTAACTGTTGGTGCTAATGGATTTATATTTAAGAATGTATCTGTTGATGCTACTTCTTCTTTTGGTTCTTCTTTTACTTCTTCTGTAATTTGTGGTTCATCTTCTTTTGGATACATCTTTTTAATTTCCTCTTCTAGTAATCTAACACTCATTTTCTCTGCAACTACCTTCTTTAACATTTCTTTTTGTTTTTTGGCATCTGGAATATTTATTAAAGCACGTGCATGACGCTCTGAAATTTCTTCTTTTAAAAGAGCTTCTTGAACATCTTCTGATAATGATAATAATCTTAATTTATTAGCTACTGCTGATTGACTCTTACCCATAGTTTTTGCTAATTCTTCTTGAGTCATTTCGTCTAATTCAAGAATTTTTTGATATGTTTTTGCTTCTTCTATTGGGTTTAAATTCTTTCTTTGAAGGTTTTCTAGTAATGCTACTTTAGAACTTTCTTTATCATCTAAATCTCTTACTATTGCAGGGATTTTAGTTAATCCAGCTAAAGCACTAGCTTTGTATCTTCTCTCACCAGCAATAATTTCATATTTACCATTAACATTTCTAACTATAATTGGTTGAATTACACCATGTTCTTTGATTGATACAGCTAATTCTTTTAATGCCTTCTCATCAAATACTTCACGAGGTTGGAATCTGTTTGGAATTATGTCATCTAGATATAATTGTACAACTTCATCTTTGTCATCTGGATACATAAAAAAACCCCTTTCTTTATTCTTTTTATTAACCCTATATTAGCATTATATACTAAAATTAGATTTCTTTCAACTAAAAAAACATGTATTTCTACATGTTTTAATAACTTAATCAATTGTGTATCCACTGTGCTTTGTATATTGACCTTGCTTACCTTTTAATATCATTACTTCTTTTGCTAAGTCATTACCTATAACATCAATATTTACACTATTTATTATATCTATGTCTTTCTTTTTAATATATATTTTTTTATCTTGTGAATAATAAAGTTCTGCACCATCTAAACCAGTTCCAAATCCTGTACTAAATACAAAACAATAAAATTTTTGAGATCCAATTTTTGAATATGTTCTTGCTCTTTCTACTCTTTTTTTTATTTGTTCTTTAGTAACAGAATCTATATTACGTATTGAAATACTAACTCCCATTCTACTACCATCAGTTGACTGAATTTGTTGTATATAAACCGGTTCTCCCTTAAAGTAATACCAATGGTATTTTGTCGTTATACTGCTAGCATCAAACCCATCAAATCTTTCAAATTTTGAACTATCTATATAATTATAGAGTGATTCAAGTAATTCAATTTTGTCTTTAGAAATATTTGTTTTATATATATCATATAAAAATGTACACCAATCATGCAGTGGATCTTTACCATCTTCTATTCTTTTTTTTATTTGTTGTAATTCTTCTTTTTTATTTGCTGCTTCTATTTCTTTTTGCATTTTATTAACATAATCATCTAAATTCATGTGATATCACCTCTTATTGGTTATTTATACTAACATAATTTATTTTAAAAAGCAATAAAACATGTATTTCTACATGTTTTTCATTACTACTAAACTTCTATCTGATTCTTCGATAGGAAGTCTGAATCTATTTATTTTTACTATTTTATACTTTTTTGAGATAACTTTTTCCACAGAATCTGTTAATTCATTATCAATATTACCTTTCATAGCTATAAATACACCATCTTTAGATACTAAGTGCATTGTGTATTTTACTAGTTTTTCTATATTAGCTACAGCTCTACTAGTTACTACATCAAAACTTCCTTTATAGTCTTCTCCACGAGAGTGAATTGCTTCTATATTAGTTAATTCTAATTCTTTTATTATTTCATTTAAGTAATTTACTCTTTTTTGTAGGGAGTCTATCAATGTTACTTTTAAGTTTGGGTACATTATCTTTAGAACTATACCTGGGAAACCAGCACCTGTACCTACATCACATAATGTATTTACTTTAGATAAATCTATTTCTTTAGTAATAGTTAAACTATCATAAAAGTGTTTTAAATAAACATCTTTTTCATCTACTATTCTAGTTAAATTTATCTTTTCATTCCATTCTATTAGTAAGTTATAGAACTTATTTAATTTATTTAATTGATCAACTGTAGGATATATATTTAATTCTTCTAAGTATTTGATGAATTCATTCTTATTCATTTTTAGCATACTCCTTCTTTAAATATACTGAAAGTATTGAGATATCTGATGGATTAACTCCTGAAATACGTATTGCTTGAGCTATAGTTTCTGGTCTTACTTCTTTTAGTTTTTGTCTTGCTTCACTAGCAATATTTTTAACTTTATCATAATCAATGTCTTTTGGTATTTGTTTTTCTTCTAATTTAAGCATTTTTTCTGCTTCTTTGTATGCTTTTGCAATATACCCTTCATATTTAAGATTAATTGATACTTGTTCTTTTATTTCATCAGAATATGGAATTTCTATCATTTTTTCTAAAAATTCTGTAGTTATTTCTGGTCTTCTTAATAAGTTTTCTAAAGACATAGTAGCATTAGGTATTGGAATATTATTTTCTTCAAATACTTCTTTTATTTCTTTAGTAATCTTTAATTTATTATAAGATAGATAATCTAAACATTCTTGTATTTGTTTTCTCTTATTATCTAGTCTTTGTTTTTGTTCTTCATCTATTAGACCTACTTCGTAACCATGATCTCTAAGTCTTAAATCTGCGTTATCACTTCTAAGAAGAAGTCTAAATTCAGCTCTTGAAGTTAATAATCTATATGGATCTCTTATACCTTTAGTTATAAGGTCATCTATAAGAACTCCAATATATGCTTCATTTCTTTTTAATACTAGAGGTTCTTTACCTTCTAGTTTTAGGCTTGCATTAATTCCAGCCATTAATCCTTGACAAGCAGCTTCTTCATAACCACTTGTACCATTGATTTGTCCTGCAGTAAATAGATTTTCTAATACTTTTGTTTCTAGAGAATTCTTTAATTGAGTTGGATAAATTGCATCATACTCAATAGCATAACCATATTTTAATATCTTAGCATTTTCAAATCCAGGTAAGCTATGTACCATTTTTTCTTGTACTTCTGGTGGCATAGATGTTGAGAAACCTTGTAGATACATATCATCATAATATCTACTTTCTGGTTCTATGAATAGTTGATGACGTTCTTTATCAGAAAAACGTACAACTTTATCTTCTATTGATGGACAATATCTAGGACCAATTCCTTCTATATCATCTAATGCCCCATACATTGAAGATTTATTTAGATTTTCTCTTATAATTCTATGTGTTTCTTCTGTTGTATAAGTTAAATGGCAAGGTATTTGGTCTTCTATTTTATATTGTGGTTCTAAGTCATAACTAAATGTTAAGTACTTATCATCTCCTGGTTCTACTTTAGTTTTAGAAAAATCTATTGATTTTCTATCTATTCTTTGTGGAGTACCTGTTTTTAATCTTTTGATTGTAAAACCATAATCTCTTAATTTATCACTTAAGTGTAGAGATGGTTTTTCTCCATGTGGACCTTGTCTAGTTCTAGTATTTCCTACTAAGATATCTGCTTTTAGATACGTTCCTGTAGTAAGTATTACTATTTTTGACTCTATTCTTTCTCCATTTTCTAAGATAATTCCTTTTACAGTTTTATCTTCTACTATTAAGTCTTCTACCATTCCTTCTTTTATTTCTAGATTAGGTAGTGATCGTAGTGTTTTTAACATTTCTTCAGGATAAGCTATTTTATCTCCTTGTGCTCTTAGAGATTGAACTGCTGGACCTTTAGCACTATTTAACATTTTAATTTGAAGGTGTGTTTTATCAGCAACTTTACCCATTATTCCGCCTAAAGCATCTATTTCACGAACAACGATACCTTTTGCACTTCCTCCTATATGGGGATTACATGGCATATCTGCAATATTTTTTAAATTACTGGTAACTAATAGAGTTTTATGACCTTTTTTTGCACACGAATAAGCGGCTTCACATCCGGCATGGCCACCACCTACTACTATTATTTCTACCATATTCTCACCTTCTTTATTTTCCTAGACAAAATCTTTTAAACATTTCATCTAATAGTTCTTCTTCATATATAGAACCATTTATTTTACCTAATTCTTCCCAAATAGCTTTAATATCTAATTCAATCATATCTATTGGAAGATTGTTTTTTAGAGATTGTTCTATTTCTTCTATTTTCTTTAAACAATTCTTTAATATACTTATACTTCTTGTATTACTTAAGTATGTTGGATCTCCAGTTTCTAATTCATTTAATTTAAATAGTTCAGTTATTTTATCTTTTAATTCATCAATACCTTGATTATTTATAATACTTAGATTAACTACTCTATCTTTATCTATATTTAGTTTTGTAATATCTAATTTTGTTTCTAGATCATTTTTATTTATTAATACTAAATATTTTTTATCCACAAGTTTAGTGGATAATTCTATTAAGTCATCAGTTACTTCTTCATTATTATTTAACATAAATAATACTAAATCTGCTTCTTCCATTATTTTTAGACTTTTTTCGACACCAATATTTTCTATAATATCTTCAGTATCTCTAATACCAGCAGTATCTATCATATTTAGTAATATACCATTTACTTTAATAGTTCCTTCTACTATATCTCTTGTAGTACCTGCGATATCTGTTACTATTGCTTTATCTTCTTCTAGAAGAGCATTTAATAATGATGATTTACCTACATTTGGTTTACCTATAATGGCTGTTTTAATACCATCTTTTATTATTTTTCCATTTTCTGATTCTTTTAATATTTTATTAATTTTATCTTTTAGATTAGTTATTTTTGGTATTAATAGATCATTTGTTATTATATCTACATCATCATATTCTGGATAATCTATATTAACATTTATATTAGAGATTATTTGAACCATATCACTTCTTAATTCATTTATAAGATTAGAAGTTTTACCATTAATACCATTCATAGCCATTTTTCTTTGTATATCAGTCTTAGAATCAATCATATCCATTACTGATTCTGCTTCTAATAAATCTATTCTTCCATTTAAGAATGCACGTTTTGTGAATTCTCCTGGTTCAGCTAATCTACATCCATTTTCTAGTAATAATTCTAGTACTTTATTAGTAGGAGCAATACCACCATGAGTATTTATTTCTACTATATCTTCTGTGGTGAAAGTTTTTGGTGCTTTCATTATAGATACTAGTACTTCATCCACTACTTTATCATTTTCTACTATATGTCCATAGTTTATTGTGTGAGAATCTACTTTAGTTAAATCTTTACCTTTAAAGATCTTATTAACTATATCAATAGCTTCATTTCCTGATACTCTTACTATAGATATAGCTCCAATACCTTGACTAGTTGAGATTGCACATATTGTATCATTCATGGTATCCCTCCTTTTTGACTAATGTATTATAACATAATACTTTGATTTTTTCTACATATTACTCCATATTATTATAATTTTATCATTACTTAGTGGTTTGAATTTTATTTTTTTATGGAGTAGGGTGTAAATAGTGTAAAAAAAGAAGATTATTCATCTTCCTTAGTTTCTTCTGTTTTTGGTTTAATTACTACATAACGATTAGGTTCTTCGCCTTCGCTTTCAGTATAAACTCTTTTATTATTAGATAATATACTATGAATTATTCTTCTTTCATAAGAATTCATTGAATCTAATTTAGCTTCTACACCTGAAGTAGCAACTTCACGAGCAACTCTTTTAGCTAATCTTTCTAAATTGTGTTCTCTTTTTTCTTTATATTCATTAACATCAATAATAAATTTATAAGTTCTACCTAATTCAGTATTTAAATATCCATTAACTACAGTAGTCAAAGCTTTTAAATTCTTACCATTTTTTCCTATTAACATTGCATCATTATCTGAGAATATTACATATTTAGGTACTTCTTCTTTATTTTTAATTTCAATATTTACTGTGTAACCCATATTTTTTAATAGATTTACTAAGTAATCTTTAATATCTTTAACAACTTCTCTTTTTTCAATTACTTCTATTTCTACTTTACCTTTTTTGAATAGGCCACCTTCAATTACTTCTATTTCTTTAATAAATAGATTTTCTTCAACCTCTTGTAATTCTTCTTTAGCTAAGTTAATAGCTTCATCTTTTGTTTTTCCTACATATCTATGCTTTTCCATTTAAACTCTTACTCCTTTTAATTAATATATTTTGAACTATTGTGAATAGGTTAGAAGTAACCCAATAAATTCCTAAACCTGTTGGCATGAATACACCTGTTAAAATAATCATACCTGTCATCATATATGGCATCATCTTCATATTTTGATCTTGCATATTTCCTGTTGAATTCATCTTGAATGAGAAGAATGTAGTAGCTCCTATTAATAAAATTAATATGGCATATGCATAGAACATTGGTGTTGTAATTCCTACTGATGGAGTAGTTCCAAGTTGTAATCCTAGAAATTTGTCTTCAAATATAACTGGAGTTCTTTGTACTGCTTCGAAGAATGCTACAAATATTGGTAATTGTATCATTGCAAATATACATCCAGACATTGGATTCATATTATATTTCTTATAAACAGCCATAATTTCTTGATTTTGTTTCATCATTGATTCTTGGTCTTGTTTACCTTTATATTTATTTTGAATTCTATTTATTTCTGGTTGAGCTTTTTTCATTAACTCACTTTGCATTGCAGTTTTTCTAGTAATAGGGTAGGCAACTAATCTAATTGCTAAACTTACTAATATTACTGATAAACCATAGTTTTTAACTAATCTTCCTAAAACTAATAAAATATAAGCTAAAGGTTTTACAAATACTGAAGTCCATAATCCTTCATATTTACCTGAAGTAATCTTAAAATTCTTACATTCTGGTAATTTATCAATATTTACTTTATATTTTTTATAAATTTCAGCTGTTTTCTTACTAGTTGGTTGGCAAAGTATATTTTTAGTTAATGTTTGACCAGTTTCTTCATTTTTTACTGCTTTTTTCTTACTATCTGTTAATGTAGTAGTACATCCTGTAGTTATTAATAGTAATAAAATAATTAGTATTATTTTAATCTTTTTACTATATTTCTTCATGATATTATCCTTTCTAATTATGATTTAATAATGAAAATAACTCATTAGTTAATAATTCATAATCACAGTCAATTGCGTCTTTCCTTAATATTATAATATAATCTTTATGATTTATATATAGTTTTTTATATTTATCTAATATTGAACGTATTATTCTTTTATATTTATTTCTAAATACAGCATTACCTAATTTTTTAGTTACAGATATACCAAAACGATCATATTT
>CAMOXZ010000009.1 GCA_946629545.1 uncultured Caryophanales bacterium
ATTAAATATAATAATAGAGTGTAATAATAATTATATACTAGGAGATTATTCCAAGTTAAAACAAGTCTTCTTAAACATAATAAAAAACTCTTATGAAGCTAATTCTAGTATTATAGTAATTAAAGTAGAAGAGACTAATAATTATAAAATATCTATTATTGATAATGGAATAGGTATTAAAAATATTAATGATATTTATAAAGAATATTACACAACTAAAAGTACTGGTACTGGACTAGGTATACCATTTATTAAAGAAATAATTGAATTACACAATGGTACTATAAAATATTATTCTAAAGAAAATATTGGAACTAGAGTAGAAATAATTATTCCAAAATAAAAAGTCCGAAGACTTTTTAATAATAATAGTAATTACTATTTTGATACATTGGATAAGTAGGGTAATAATAAACAGGATACATTGGATAATACTGTTGTGGTTTATTAGTAGTAGCTATTCCATATCCTAAAGCACCTCCGGCTAATCCACCTAGTAAGAATGGTGCTAATAAAAATCTATCATCTTCATCATAATAAACATTATTATACATAAATACCTCCTTTGTATAATCTATGAAATATATATAATAATGACTATTACACTAGCATATTTCTATAAACTATGTTATAATTTATGCGACTGAGGTGATAGTATGGAAAGACTTCAAAAAGTAATTGCAGAGGCAGGTATTGCGTCACGTAGAAAAGCTGAAGCTTTAATCGAAACTGGTTGTGTAAAAGTAAATGGTAAAGTAGTTACTGAATTAGGTACTAAAGTAAATCCTAAAGATGAAATAATGGTTAATGATAAATTAATAGTTAAAGAAGAAAAAGAATACTACTTATTAAATAAACCTAGAGGAGTAATAACTTCAACAAGTGATGACAAAGGTCGTACTACTGTAGTTGATCTAATTGATACAACTTCAAGAATATATCCAGTAGGTAGACTTGATTATGATACAACAGGGGCATTACTACTTACTAATGATGGTGAATTTGCTAATATATTAACTCATCCTAAGAATAATATTGATAAAGTTTATTTAGCTAAATTAAATGGAATCATCAAAGGAGAACAAATCAATAAACTAAAAGATGGAGTTATGTTAGATAATGTATTAGTAAAACCAAGTAGAGTAAAACTAAAAAAAGTAGATCCATCTAAAAATACTTCTATGGTAGAAATAATTATTCATGAAGGTAAAAATCATGAAGTTAAAAGATTATTTGAAAGTGTTGGATTCTTAGTAGATAAATTAACTAGAGAAAGAATTGGTATATTTAATTTAGAAGGATTAAAATCAGGTGAATATAGAAAACTAACTACTAAAGAAATACAAATAGTTTATGGAAATAAAAAATAGAGCTAAGCTCTATTTTTTTATTATTCTTCTACAATTGCAGCTGTAGGACAACTTTCTATAGCTTCCTTACAAGCATCTTTCTTATCTTCAGGAACTTCTTTTACTTTTACTTCAGATAATCCTGAATCTCCAATTTCGAATACATCTTCACAGATAGAAGCACATGCTCCACATCCGATACAAGAATCTTGATTTACTTTTACTTTCATAAACAACTTCCTTTCATTAATATTATACATAATAAGAATAATAAAATAAAGTATATAAATCATCTTTACGTAAAGTACAAATTTCCAATCTATTATTTTACTAGTAATTATGCTAAAATTATAATAAGTAGGTGAATATTATGAGAAGAATGGATCGTTATAATGAAGAGAATAATACTCGTGTAAGTAGAATTGATAAAAATAAGAATTTATACCAAGACTTATCTACAAATGCAATCTATACAAATATAACAGATGTTACTAATTCTAATGCCTATGAAATAACTTCAAATCTAAATAATAATGATCGTACTACTAGAGAAGATTATCAAAAATTAAGAGAACTACAAACTATAGAAGTACCAAAAGAAAGAAAAGAATTAGAAGATGTTAATTACTTATATCAAAGAAAAGAAAACAAGATATATGATATTAATAGTGTCTTAGAAAATGCTAGAAAGAATAGAGAAGAAGTAGACGAATTAGATGAAAAAAGAAAATTAAAAAATAATGCTTATAATATTCTTTCAGGTAAAAATAGAAAACAATTAGAAAAATATCGTGAAGAAAGAAAAAATAGAGAAGCAACTCCAGAAGAAGAAGGAATAAGAGAACTTATTGATACAATAGCTTCTAAAACATTAGCTGGAGAATTAGATAAAGAAACAACAGTAGATTTACTAGCAGATTTAATGGCTACAAATATGTTAGATAAAGTAGATGCTAGTGGAGAAATAGAAAAAGTAACTACTACTCATGAAATAACATCAGTAGATGGAGAACCAGTAGAAGAAAAACTAAAAGTAACAACAGAAACAATAGAACCAAAAGAAGAACCAACACTTATTGAAGAAGCAAAAGTAAAAGAAGAAAAACCTCAACAAGTAGATAAAGTAAAAGATCCTGAATTCTACACAAGAAGTATGGATTTATCTGATAAAGACTTTGAAATGAGTGATGATTTTAAAGAAGATAAAGTACCTTTAGGGTTAAAGATAATAATCTTTGTATTAATAATTATAATAGTAGGAATTGCTGCTTATATAATTCATCAAAGATTTATGTAGAAAAAAGAAGAAAAGTTGTTCTACTTTTCTTTTTTTTTTGGTATGATATATATGGTGAGTAGTATGAACACGAAGTTTATTGTTAATGATTATGTACTTATATGGAATTTATTATTTGGAGCAAGTATTTCAGAACCCATATATAAGTTAAAACAAAAGATCTGGGATACATATAAAAATGAATATAATTCTACATTTAAAGATAAATTAGAAATATTAAATGATTATAAAAACTTTATTCCTAATAATGATACTGTTTATAATATTATTCTAGATACTAAAGATTATGAAAAATTAAAAAAACAAGCAGAAATATCTCGCCTAGAAATAATGAAAGTATGGGATAAAAATAAAAAAGAAAATGACTATTTATATAAACATATTATTAGAAAGAAAATATCTAATTATGATGTATTTGTAGTTAATAAAGAATTAAATGTAATTGATCATCCTAAAGAAGGAGTATTAATTATAGGTAAAGAAGTAGATAAAAAAGAACCTGTTAAAGTGTTACTAGGTATGCACATGGTAATAGTAAAAAATAATATAAAAAGATATAAAGAAGAATATGAAGACTTTAAAAAAGCAATATTAGAATTTGCTGTATTAAATGAATTTGCAACTCGTATCAGTGGAAGAAGTACTTATCAAAGTGGTTTACCAAAACTTCAAACATTAAAGAGATTCTTATATCCATATTGGTTAATGTATTTAGGAGTACCTAAGGATGAATTTACTAATTATATGATGAGAGATAAAATTGTATTTGATGCAGATAAATATCCATATGAAAAAGAATTAAAAAGAATGGATATAGAAGAATTTATAGAATTTTGTATACGTAATAGAAGATATATAGTAAGGGAAAATATAATTCCTAAATTAGATGAAGAAGTAATATAGACTCGTAGTAGGGGGATAAGTTATGGAAGACAAGATGAAAATACTTTTAGATAAAATAAATATTGATGAGGATTCTTATCAATATTTTAATGATGCCCAAATAACTAAGATTAAGGTTAATTCTAAAAATGATAGTTGGTGTATTTTCATTAATAAAAAAGACTTATTACCTATAAACATATATGAAGAATTAGAAGAAAAGAAATATGCTTTAGATAAAAATGCTGAATCAATAGAATTTGTATTTAATATAGAAAATACTGATATTAATATATATAAAGAGTATTATGATTATTTATTAAAATTATTAAAAGAAGATTTAGTAGTATTAGATTTATATAAAGAATCTTTAATTATTGAAGATGATAAATTAGTATTAGTTGCTACTAATAAAGTAGAGAAAAAGAAATTAACTAATGTTTTAGAAAAAGTAAATAAGTTTTATAAAAAACTTGGTTATGAAAATGATATAGAAGTAATAGAAAAACATGATGATAAAGTATTAGAAGAAGTAAAAGAAGAAATAAAACAAGTAGAAATGACTGAACCTAAAACATTAAGAGTAGAAGAAAAAGGAACTATTAAAGGATTTAAAAGAGAATCAAAAGATCCTAATAGTGTAATAGGTAGAAGTATAAAAGAAGAACCTATTAAGATTAAAACTATTATAGGAGAAGATCCAAATGTAGTAGTAGAAGCTAAAGTATTTGGAGTAGATTTCTTTGAATCAAGTAAAACTGATTTTAAAATAATAACTTTAAAAATTACAGATGAATCAGATAGTATTTATTGTAAGGTATTTGTAAGAGATGATGATGAATATAAGAGATTAAGTAAAGAGTTTAAAGAAGGAAAATGGTATAAGATAAAAGGTTATACTAAGAATGATCCTTTCTCTAAAGAATTAGTACTTAATGCTAGAGATATCATTCTTTTAGATAAAAAAGAAGAAAAGATAGAAGATACTGCTGAAGTAAAAAGAGTAGAATTACATTGTCATACTAAAATGAGTCAAATGGATGGAGTAGCAGATGAATGTGATATTGTAAAAACTGCTATGAACTTTGGTATGCACTCAGTAGCAATTACTGACCATAATGCTGTTCAAGGATTCCCACATGTATTTAGTATGGTAACTGAACATAATAAAAAGTTAGAAGAAGGACAAACTCCTTTTAAAGCTATTTATGGTGCAGAACTTACTATGATAGATGATGATGTTGATATAGTAATACGTCCAGATGATAGTATTATGTTAGATGATACATTTGTAGTATTCGACTTTGAAACTACTGGATTTAATGCTGGTGGTGCAGACTCTATTATTGAAATAGGTGCTGTTAAAATAAAGAATGGTGAAATACTAGAAAAGTATGATGAATTAATTAATCCAGGTAGACCTCTACCTACTAGAATTACTGAAGTAACTAATATTACTGATGAAATGTTAAAAGATAAAGATAATGAAGAAAATGCTGTAAAGAGATTCATTGAATGGTTTGGAAATTGCCCAATGGTAGCACATAATGCTAAGTTTGATGTTTCATTCTTAGAGATGGCTTATAAGAAATATGGTTTAGGAGAATTTAAAAATCCAGTAATTGATACATTAGAATTATCAAGAACATTAGATAATACTTATGCAAGACATAGTCTTTCTGCATTAGTAAAAAGATATGAAGTACCTTGGGATGAAGAAGCACATCATAGAGGAGATTATGATGCTGAAGGAACTGCTTTAGTATTCCATAAAATGCTAAAGAAATTATCTAATCGTAATATAGATAAAATGTCTGATTTAGACAAATTAGTATCTAAAGATGAAATACATAAATATGGTAGAGCTCATCATATTAATTTACTTGTTAAGAATAAAACTGGTTTAAAAAATTTATTTAAATTAATATCTTATGCAAATACTACTTATTTATATAAAACTCCAAGAATACTTAGAAGTGTAGTGAACTCACACCGTGATGGTTTATTAATAGGTAGTGGTTGCTACGAGTCAGAAGTATTTAGTATGGCTAAATCTAAAAGTGATGACGAATTATCTAATATAATTAGATTCTATGATTATGTAGAAGTTCAACCAATAGACTGTTATGATCACTTAATTCAAACAGGTGATTTTGGTACTAAAGTAGAAGTAGCTGCTAATATAGAAAAGATTGTTAGAGTAACAGAAGAAGCAGGAAAGATTATTGTAGCTACAGGTGATGTTCACCATATAAAGAAAGAAGATAAAATCTATAGAGAAATTATCGTTAATCAAAAAGTACCAGGTGGAGGAAGACATCCTCTAGCTAAAAATGAGATTAAAGAAATACCTTCAAATCACTTTAGAACTACTAATGAAATGTTAGAAGACTTTAAATTCTTAGGAGAAGATAAAGCTTATGAAATAGTAGTAACTAATACTAATAAAGTTGCTGATCTTTGTGAAATAGTAGAAGTAATACCAGATACTAAAGGTATACCATTCTCACCAAGAGTTAAGAGTGATGATGGTAATTCATACTTAGATTGTCCTAGTGTAGTTACTGATTTAGTTTACACCAAGGCAGAAGACTGGTACGGTAATCCTCTACCATATGCAATAGAAGAGCGTATCGCAGTAGAACTCTATGGAGATATTGTCTATAAGATTATTACTGAGAGATTAGAAAAAGATAAAGATTTTGAAGTTAAATCACATAAAGAATTACATGACTTATTACTACAAGGAAAAGATAAAGTAGTAGATTTTGTCAAAGAATATGTTAAAGCTACTAGTGAAGAAGAACTAGATGAAAAAGGATTAGATAAAGCAACTAAGAAAGCTTTAGGTGGAGTAATCGGTGGAGGATTCGATCCTATTTACTTAATTGCTCAAAGATTAGTAAAGCACTCTAATGATGAAGGATATTTAGTTGGTTCAAGAGGTTCTGTTGGATCTAGTTTCGTTGCCACTATGATGGGTATCACAGAGGTTAATCCTTTAGCTGCTCACTATAGATGTGAAAAATGTAAGTTAAGTATATTTGAAGATGAAGATGGTAATCCGTTCGGTGCAACTTACTCTTCAGGATTTGACTTACCAGATAAAGAATGTCCACACTGTCATATTCCATTAACTAAAGACGGGCAAGACATGCCATTTGCGACATTCTTAGGATTTAATGCTGATAAAGTACCTGATATCGATCTTAACTTCTCAGATTTAAATCAAGCTTCAGCTCACGCTTATACTAAAGTATTATTCGGAGAAGATAATGTTTATCGTGCAGGAACTATTGGTACAGTAGCTGATAAAACAGCATTTGGTTTTGTTAAAGGATACCTTGAAGAAAAAGGCATTGAAGGTATGAGAAATGCTGAAATAGAAAGATTAGCTATTGGATGTACTGGAGTTAAACGTACTACTGGTCAACATCCAGGTGGAATAGTAGTCGTTCCTGATTATAAAGAAGTATTTGATTTTACACCATATCAATTTCCAGCAGAAGATGCTGAAGCAGAGTGGAGAACAACACACTTTGATTACCACTCAATTGACCAATGTTTATTAAAACTTGATATCTTAGGACATAGTGATCCTACACAATTAAGATTAATACAAAATGCATCTCATACGGATATCTTAAAGGTACCTATGGATGATAAAGATACAATGAGTATATTTACTTCAACTGATGTATTAGGTGTTACAAAAGAACAAATTATGTGTAATACCGGTACTCTTGGTATTCCAGAGTTTGGTACACCTTTTACTATTAAGTTAGTTGAAGATACTAAGCCAACAACTTTCGGAGAACTTGTTAAAATATCAGGTTTATCTCATGGTACTGATGTATGGTTAGGTAATGCTCAAGAATTAATTCAAAATAATATAGTTCCATTTAAAGATACAATAGGCTGTCGTGATGATATCATGGTATATCTAATGTATAATGGAGTTAAACCATTAAAAGCCTTCAAGATAATGGAATTTGTTCGTAAAGGTAAAGCAAGTAAAGACCCAGAAACATGGAAAGAACATGTTAAAACAATGGAAGAAGCAAATATTCCAGAATGGTTTATTAAATCATGTCAGAAGATTAAATACATGTTCCCTAAAGCCCATGCGGCAGCTTATGTTATTAGTGCTTTTAGAATAGCTTGGTATAAAGTACATATGCCAGTATACTTCTATGCATCATGGTATTCATCTAAAGCAACTGATGTTGATGTTGAATCTATGATAAAAGGTTATGATGCTATTAAAGCTAAATTACAAGATATAGAAGCTAAAGGTTATGAAGCAACTAATAAAGAACAGGGACAAGCTGAATCATTAAAGATAGCTCTAGAAGCTACAGCTCGTAATATGAAATTCTTAAATGTGGATTTATATGAGAGTGAAGCAACTACTTGGAAAGTTAAAAGTGATACTGAAATATATCCACCTTTCTCAGCTATTGATGGATTAGGTGATACAGTTGCTAAAAACATAGTCGCTGAACGTGAAAAAGGTAAATTTATAAGTATTGAAGATGTTCAAAAAAGAGCTAAAATATCTCAAACACTAATTGATAAAATGAAAGAAATGGGTATCTTAGAAGGATTACCTGATTCAAATCAATTAAGTTTATTCTAAAGAATAGTTTACGTAAACTATTCTTTTTTTATACACTTAGAAGTGTAAACATAGTATAATTAATGTAAAGATAGGTGATTATAATGAGCTACAGTTATAATAAGAAAAAAAAGAAAGATGATGGTAAATTAAAAGTCTTCGGTGCCATAGTAGTACTAGGAGCATTAGGAGTAGGTGGTTTCGCAATAGCTGGAGGAATCAAAGGTAAAATAACTAAAATGAAAATAGAAGAAAAGAACTCCACTAAATATGTATATCAAGAAGGTAAAACTAGTATATATGAATGCCAAGGTATAATCACAGATGATGATTTAAATAATTTACCTTCTTCAATAAAATCAATTAGTTTAAGAGATTGTCATTATGTAACAGATATGAGTCAAATACCATATAAGTGTCCTAATGTAGAAAACTTATCTCTTAGTAATTGTTCAGGCATTTCAGATTTATCATTTATCACAAGATTTAATAACTTAAAACGAGTTCATTTAAATGACATGGTTGGTATATCACCTGAATTATTAGAGTATTTAGAAGAAAAAGAAATAGAATATGATATAGCAGATGATGACATAAAAGCATCTGGTGAAGTAGATAGAATAGTAAGAGAAATCATTAAAGATGATATGAATGATGATCAAAAGATAAGAGCAGTATGCATCTATGTAAGTGAACATTGCGATTATGTTAAATCTACTGGAGACAAAGCAAATGAAAATCCTTTAACTACTTCAGTGAATGATGGTAAAACTGTGTGTGCAGGATATGCTTATATGACAAATGTCTTATTAAGAAAAGCAGGAATAAAATCATATGAAGTAACAAATGCTAATCATGCATGGAATTTAGTTGATAAAGATGGAAAATATTATTATGTTGATACTACTAATCTTGGCGGTATGATTCTTCCACCAAATGCTGCAAGAGCTGTAGTTGAAAAGTTTGGTATGGCTGATGGATTTATGGTAAGTCCAAAAAGCGAAGCACTTTCAGCAATGTCACCATATGATAAACAAGATAAAGTTGTAATACCACCTTCACTTATTGAAGATATTAAAAAAGGTGAAACAGAAAAACAACTTCTTGATAAATATGGAAATACTGCACCAGCACATTTAATAGAGTTATTAATTGCTATGGTTGGAATGGCAGTAGGTACTAAAATGGCAGTAAGTGTAGTAGAAAAAGTTATAGATAGATAATACAGTTATTTAAGGAGAATTTTATGAAATATACTCTTCTTGTTAATAAAGAAAATAAAATAAAAGATAATTATAAATGTAATTTAATAAGTAATAAGAATGAATTAGGTGAAGAATTCCAAGTAGAAGAAACTACTTATAATAATTTCTTATTATTAAAAGAATACTTAAAAGAATTAAATATCTATATAGATATAGATGATTCATATAGAAGTATAGAAAGACAAGAAGAATTGTATCAATACTTCTTAGAAAAAGAAGGACAAGATTATTGTAATAACTATGTAGCAGTACCTGGTTATTCAGAACATCACACAGGTTTAGCAATAGACTTAATGTTAAAAGTAAATAATGAATATTTAAGAGATGATATGGAATTATTAAACTCTAAAGATGAGTTTAAAGAAATTCATAAAGTATTACATAAATATGGATTCATTTTAAGATATCCAGAAGGTAAAGAATCTATTACAGGATATAATTATGAACCATGGCATATAAGATATGTAGGAAAACTACCAGCAAAGATTATTTATGAAAACAATTTAACTTTAGAAGAATATTTAACTTCTTTTGGTACGGTTTTATATATAAATAAACCTAAAGGAGTAACATCATTTGATGTAGTAAATGATATAAGTAAAAAGTTTGGTATTAAAAGAGTAGGACATACTGGTACATTAGATCCATTAGCTACAGGAGTATTAATAGTAGCCGTAGGAAGTGCTTGTAAAGTAGTAGAATTATTAACTAGTCATGATAAAGAATATATAGCTACAGTAGAATTAGGTTATAGTACTGATACTTTAGATATAGAAGGTAAAGTATTAGAAAGATGTGAAGTACCAAATAATTTAAACATAGAAGAAGTACTAAATAGTTTTAAAAAGACTTATCTTCAAGAAGTACCAATATATTCAGCAGTAAAAGTAAATGGTAAAAAACTATATGAATATGCAAGAAAAAATATAGAAGTAGAACTTCCTAAAAAAGAAGTTACTATCAAAGAAATAGAATTATTAGAAAAAACTAATACTAGTTTTAAATTTAGATGTTTAGTAACTAAAGGATGCTATATAAGAAGTTTAATTAGGGATATAGCTAAGGAATTAAACGTATTAGCTACTATGACTGATTTAGTAAGAACTAAACAAGGTAATATTTCTATAGAAGAAACAGATAATATTGACAATGACTTTACACTACATAGTATAGCTAATTCATTAAACTATGATATAATAAAAGTGGATAATTTATTAGAAAAGAAAATAAGTAATGGAATGAAAATAGATAATAACTATAATGTAAAAGACAAAGTAATATTTGTTAATGAGTCTAATAAATTACTAGGTATATATGAAAAAGAAGATAATTACTTAAAAGTATGGAAGAATTTTAATTAATTATATATTTGAAAAGAGGTAAATATATGGCAATTAGAAATTTAAATGTAAGTGATGAAACATTCCGTGCAGGAATAAATGAATTAGAAAGACTTGAGTATAATCATAAGAATCACTATAAAGTTGTAAAAGAAGCTCGTAAAGGAATAGCATTCGGTCTAGCACTTGCAGTAACAGCTACAGCCATGATAATAGATTATGGTAGAAGACATCCAAATTGGCCAGTAGGAAGTGATACTACAAAAGTAGTTGAAGAACAACCCATTATAATGCATAGATACTATAAAGTTCAATTTGGTGATAGTTTAGCAGGTATATCTGAAAAAACAGGAGTACCGATAGCTACAATTAGACATTACAATGGTATGGGTCCAAAGGATTCTATAATTTATCCAAATCAAGGATTAGATTTAGTCTATGAAGTTAAAGAAAAAAATATTGAATACTATACTGAACGATATAAAATGAATGGAAAAAGTATTGAATCAATAGCTGATGATTATAATACTGATGTTGCAACAATAATTAATTTAAATCCAGGACAAATTATAAAAAATCCAAATGATGGATCATATACACTTTTAACTGATTCAATATTAATACCTCATTTTATTACACCAAGTCAGTTAAGAGAAGCAAAACAAAATAATAATCAAAAATAATACAATTTGTATTATTTTTTTATTTAAATTAAAAAATATTTGCATTTTTTCTAAAATGTGGTATAATTTTATTCGTTAGTGATCCGCTGGTATTTATTATGATCACAATAAAAAACATATATAGAGAGGAGCTAAGAGTTATGAATATAATTGATAAAATTAATTCAAAACAAATTAATCCTAACATCCCTGAATTCCGTGTAGGAGATACAGTAAAAGTTGATGTTAAGATTATCGAAGGTAAGAGAGAACGTATCCAAGCTTTCGAAGGTGTAGTTGTAGCTCGTAGAGGCGGATCTGTATCTGAAACATTTACAGTTCGTAAAATGTCTAGTGGTATTGGAGTAGAAAGAACTTTCCCAATCCATTCACCAAAAGTAGCAGGAATCACTGTTGTTCGTAAAGGTAAAGTTAGACGTGCTAAACTTACATTCCTTAAAGGTATGGCTGGTACTTACCGTATTAAAGAAAGAGGACAAAGACTTTCAGATAAAGAAGCAAAATAATGCTTCTTTTTTTGTTGAATAATTACTATGATTTATATATAATTAAATAGGAGATGATACTATGGATAAATTTAAAAAGATACTAAAAGAATATCTTCCATATGTAGTAATATTAGTTTTAGTTTTAATAATTAAATATAATGTAGTAGCTCCAATAAGAGTAAATGGTAGAAGTATGAATAATACTCTAAAAGATGGAGATATTATGATACTAAATATTATTGGTTATAAAACATCTAATTTAAAAAGATTTGATATTGTAGTAGTAGATAATGGAAAAGACTATTTAATTAAAAGAGTAATAGGTCTACCAGGAGAAGAAGTAGAGTATATTGATAATAAATTATATATAAATGGTAAATTAGTTAAAGATAAATATGGTAATGGTAATACAAGTAATTTTAAAGTAAAAGTAAAAAATAATTCATACTTTGTATTAGGAGATAATAGAGAAGATTCTCTAGATAGTAGATATTATGGTTCTTTTAATAAGAAAAAGATACTTGGTAAGACAAATTTTACAGTATTTCCATTTAATAGATTTGGTAATAAAAAATAAGGATAGAAATATTCTTATTTTTTTTGTATAATATATATAGAATAAAATAGGAAGGGAATAGTACTATGTATAAAATAATATATAATAAAAAAATTAGTTCTAATTCATATGAAATGGCTGTTAAAGCCCCATTAGTAATTGAAAACTTTATTCCAGGACAATTCTGTATAGTAATGGGTAAAGAAGATAGTGAGAGAATTCCTCTAACTATATATGATACTGATAAAGAGAAAGGTATTTTATATTTGATTTATCAAGTAGTAGGTGCTTCTACTTTAGAATTATCTAAATTAGAAGATGAATTATTTAGTGTATCAGGTCCACTTGGTAATGGTAATGAAATATGTTCTAATATTAAAGAGTTTAAAGGTAAGAAGATTTGTTATGTAGCTGGTGGTGTCGGTATCGCACCCGTATATCCACAAGTTAAATTCTTACATGAAAATGGTATAAAAGTAGATGTAATCTATGGTGCTAGAAATGTAGAATTATTATTAATTAGACCTAAAATAGAAAAAGTAGTAGATAAGATTAGATATGCTACAGATGATGGTAGTTTTGGTACTAAAGGTTTAGTTACAGAACTATTAGAAAAGAATATAAATGATTATGATTATGTTGTCACAATAGGACCAGTAATCATGATGAAATTTGTAGTAGATGTTTGTAAGAAGTATAATAAACCTTCAATCGTAAGTATGAACCCATTAATGGTAGATGGTAGTGGTATGTGTGGAGCTTGTCGTTGTAAGGTTGATGGTAAAGTTAAATTTGCTTGTATACATGGGCCAGAGTTTCCAGGAGATAAAGTTGATTTTGATTTAGCTTTAAAGAGAATGAATATTTATAAAGAAGAAGAAACTAAGTTATACGATAAAATGAAAAAAGAAATAGGAGTTGATAAGCATGAATGATGAAAAAGTAAGAGGAAAAATTCAAGATGCTAAAACTCGTGTTAAAAACTTTGATGAAGTAGAATTAGGATATACTAAAAAAGAAGCAATGGCTGAAGCAAGTCGTTGTCTTCACTGTGTAAATCCAAGATGTGTACAAGGATGTCCAGTAGGAATAATGATTCCTGAATTCATTAAATGTATTAAAGAAGATAATCTAGAAGGAGCATATGAAGTAATTGCTAAATCTAGTTCCCTTCCAGCTATTTGTGGAAGAGTTTGTCCACAAGAAAAACAATGTGAAGCTATGTGTATAAAAGGATTTAAAGGAGATGCAATCTCAATTGGTTCACTTGAAAGATACGTTGCTGATAACGTTGGAGAAATTAAATTAAAAAAACCAAAGAGTAATGGTAAAAAAGTAGCTATTGTAGGTAGTGGGCCAAGTGGATTATCTTGTGCTTATGACCTTGCTAAAGCTGGATTCAGTGTTACAATATTTGAAATACTTCATAAACCAGGTGGAGTATTAACTTATGGTATTCCTGAATTTAGATTACCTAAAGCAATTGTTCAAAAACAAATAGATAGTCTACGAGAATTAGGTGTAGAAATTATATGTGATGTCTTAGTTGGAAACACTATTTCATTAGATGACCTACAAAAAGAATATGATGCAGTATTCTTAGGTACAGGTGCAGGTCTTCCTAAGTTTATGGGTATTCCTGGAGAAGATGCTAATGGAGTATTCTCAGCTAATGAAGTATTAACTAGAATTAACCTAATGGGTAGTTTTAAAGATGATTCTAAAACACCAATAAAGAAAGTAAAGAAAGCTTATGTTATTGGTGGAGGAAATGTTGCCATGGATGCAGTTCGTTCACTAAAACGTTTAGGAATAGATGCTCATATAATGTATAGAAGAAGTGAAGAAGAATTACCTGCCAGATTAATGGAAGTAGGTCACGCTAAAGAAGAAGGAATAGTATTTGATCTATTAACTAATCCAAAAGAAATCTTAGTAGATGAAAATAATAATGTAGTAGGTATGAATGTAGTAAATATGAATCTTACTGAACCTGGAGAAGATGGAAGACGTGGAGTAGTTGAAGATGAATCTTCACTTCATAAAGTAGATTGCGATATGGTAGTAATGGCTCTAGGTACTAGTCCAAATCATTCAGCAGTCAAAAACTCTAAAATAGAATTATCTGATAAAGGATTAATAGTAGTAGAAAACTCTAAAACATCTCTAAAGAATGTCTATGCTGGAGGAGATGCTGTAACAGGAGCAGCTACTGTAATACTAGCTATGGAAGCAGGTAAAAAAGCAGCTCAAGAAATAATTGAAAAGATAAAATAAAAAAGAGATTTAAATCTCTTTTTTTTAACACTCATCATTTAAACAAATAGTTAAAGTAGAACTACTATTACCTCTATATTCTCCATCTAAGAAATCATCATCACTATCATAAGTAAATACAGTAACTACTATTTTATCTTTTATATTTAAAGCTTTATCATTACTTTGAATTTTAATGGATGTGAATAAAGTATTTTCATTATACTCATTTTCTTCTATATGAGAATAAAAACCTTTACCTCTATTAGCATAATCATCATATAAATAATTCATTACATATTCCCATTTATCCATACAATTACTAGGATTTAATATATTATAAGAAATTTCTTCATCATTATCTTTAAACTTAATATTAAAACCAATCTTTAGATTATTATTAGTATTATACTTCATCCATTCATTATAAAAACTATTTCCAAAACCACTACTTAAACCAATAACTTCTTCATTAGATGGATATATTTGAAATATACCTATATCCTCAAAAGGAACTAATTTCTTATTAATCTTAGTTATTTTAATTAAACCACCATCACTACCACTATAAAAAGAAATAGGTGTATTATTTAAGTCTTTATATTTTTCTTCATATTCAACATCAACTTTTTTCTTTTTCTTCTTCTCAACTTTCTTAGTATTTATACATCCGCAACATAATACTATAATAACTAATACAATAATTATTTTCTTATACATAAAATCACCTAAAAACATTATAGTATAAAAACATACTATTTAGAAGAAAACTTGAAAAAAATTAAAAATATGTTATAATAACTAGACAAGAAATGGGGTATTTATATGAATACAGAAGAACTATTTGAATTAGTAGAACCACACACATATGCTTTTAAGTCTACTATGGATATCATAAGAGAAATATTTGAAGGCGATATAGCGAAATTTGGTAGAATGACTCCAGAAGAAGCAAAAGAAAAAGTAAATAAAAATTTATCTATATACTTTAGAAAACAATTTGAAGATGGTAAATTACCAGTTATAATTAAAGAATATATTGTTTCACATAGTAATGCTTTAACAAAGAAAAATATGAGTTTTTTAGATGAAGTAGTAGAAAAAACAAACTATGAAGTTCAATATGACGATTTAGCAAAATTAACTGAAAACAAAGAATTCATGGCATATGTAAATAGTGTTAATGATGAAGAATTAGATGATGTAGAACAAACTACTTTAGTAGCTAAAATGAAAGGTTTTCAAGAACTTCAAGAAATAGAAAAAGAAATAGAAGAAGAATCTAATATTAGTGGCTATGAAGATTATCAAGGAACAGATCCTGTTAAACAATATCTTAAAGATATATCACAATGGAGATTATTAACTCCAGAAGAAGAAACATATTATATGGAAAAATATAAATTAGAAGATGATGAAGATGCCAAAAATGAATTAATATGTTCTAATTTAAGATTATGTGTTTCTATAGCTAAAAAATATATGAATAGAGGTCTATCATTATTAGACTTAATTCAAGAAGGAAACATGGGTCTAATCAAAGCAATAGAAAAATTTGATATAAGTAAAAAGTTTAGAATATCTACATATGCAACATGGTGGGTAAGACAAGCTGTTACAAGAGCTATTGCCGATCAATCAAAAACTATCCGTATTCCAATTCATGTATCCGAAACATATAATAAAATTAGAAAAGTATCTATAATATTTTCTCAAAAAAATGGAAGAGAACCAACTATAGAAGAACTTATGGAACTTACAAATCTTTCTAAAGATGCTATTAAAGAAGCAATAAAAGCTCTTGAAAGTGAACCTGTACCTTTCGATAAACCAGTTAGAGATGATGATCCAGATGCAACACTTGGTGATTTCTTAGTATCAGAAGATATTGATACACCAGAAGAAGCAGCTGTAAAAAAATCAAATCACGATACTTGGGAGATGCTAATAAAAATGGTAGGTGAAGATCCAAAGGAACAAGGAAGAGAAAGAATGGAACAAGTCTTAAGACTTAGATTTGGAATAGAATATTATAATGATAAAACATATCAATTAATAAAAAGTAATGAACTACCACTAAAAGATTTTTATACATTGGGCCAAGTAGGAAAAATCTTTAGAGTTACCCGTGAAAGAATTCGTCAAGTAGAAGCAAAGGGAATACGCAATATGACAAAATATATTAAACGTGATAAGAATTCATTATTTCCAGATGAAGAATTTAATAGTTATATAAAACAAAAACATCATTCAAGAAAAAATTAAGAATAGAGTGAACAAACTCTATTCTTTTTGTTATAATATAATTAGGAAGTGTATATATGATAAAAGTGTTTGAATCAGAAAGAATAGATTATGTAAAAGTAGATCCTAATCTAATAAATGATTATTTAAAAATGATTAATGATAAAGAAATTCAATGCTTTATTGGATTAAAAGATATAACAGTTTCATTTGATCAAGAAATGGAATGGGTAAGAGAAAACATGAAAAGTGATTCAACTACTTATTCTATGATAGAAAAAGATACTAATGAATTTATTGGTAATATAGAAGTAATGCATATAGAAAATAATAAAGCTGAATTAGGTATTTGTATTACTAGAGATAAACAAGATAAACACTATGGAAAAGAAGCTATGGATAGAATAGTAAAGTATTGTTATGAAGAATTAAAACTAGATGAAGTATATTTAAATGTTCATAGCGATAATCCTAGAGCTATAAAGTGTTATGAAAACTGTGGATTCAAAATAACTGGGGAAGGTAAAAGACCAAGTGACTATCATATGATACATCAAAAGGAGAAAGAAAATGACAAAGAATATAATATTTGATATAGGTAATGTAATCGCATATATTGATTATATAGATACAGTAGATAAATTAATAGAAGAAAAAGATAGAAAATTTATAATAGATAATGTAGTAAATGCACCTGAATGGAATGATGAAGATACATTTGATATAGGTTATTATAGTATAGATGATTTTATTTCTATAGTAGGAGATAGAACTAATAATATTAAAGATGATTTAATAAGATATTATATGTATGAACATTATAAATACTTAATAGTAAATACTAAAGTATTAGATTTAATTAAAGAATTAAAAAAGAATTATAATATTTATATACTATCTAATCTAAATCCAGAAGCACATAAAGTATATTTAAAAACAGAATTATTTGATTTAGTAGATGGATATGCTTTATCTTATAAAGAACACAAATTAAAACCACATACTGGTATATATAAAACACTAATAAATAGATATAATTTAGTACCTGAAGAATCTATATTTATAGATGACAAATTAGAAAACTGTGAAACTGCTAAATCTTTAGGAATAGATTATATTAATGTAAAACCAAATGATTATGATGATTTAATAAATAAACTAGAAGAAAGAGGCATAATATAGATGAAAGATACTCACGTACACACAACTATAAGTCATGATGGAAAATCAAGTATAGAAGAATACTTAAATATCGCAAAAGAAAAGAACGTTGATGAAATAACTTTCACAGAGCATTACGATATTTATGATGGATTAAAAACTAATTTAAAAACATTAGATGTAGATAAATATTTAGAAGAGTATTTATCTAAGAAAGATGATTCTAAAATAAAAACTAATTTTGGTATAGAAATAGGTCTTCAACCAGATGCTTATACTAAGATTCATAATATGGTTATAAATCATAATTTTGATTTTATAATTGGATCTAGTCATATAACTTGTAAAAAAGATATGGCAATGGATCCTAGTTTCTTTGAAGGAAAAACTATTAAAGAAGCATACATGGATTATTTTAATGAAGTATTAGAAAATATAAATACTTATTATTATGAATTTGATGTATATGGTCACTTAGACTATGTAATAAGATATGGTGATAAACAAAGAATAAATCTTAAGGATTATCAAGATATTATAGATAATATCTTAAGAACTTTAATAAGAAAAGATAAAGGTATAGAAGTAAATACTTCAGGTATAAGATATGGTTTAAATGAAACTCATCCAAACTTAGATATAATAAAAAGATATAAAGAATTAGGTGGAAAGATTATTACAGTAGGTAGTGATGCTCATAGAATAGAGGATCTTGCTAGTAATGTAGAAGATGCTTATTCTATGTTAGAATCTATTGGTATAGATGAAGTGGCTATCTACCATCATAGAAGACCTGATTTTGTAAAAATAAAAACTTTATATTAGGAGGTTTTAATGTTTTATAGAAATACTTATGCAAAAATAAAACTAGATAATATTAGAAATAATGTTAAAAATATAATAAGTAGTTACAGTGGATATAAGTATTATATTGGAGTAGTAAAAGCAGATACTTATGGTCATAATAGTAGTGAAGTAGTTAAAGCTATTATAGAAGCTGGATGTAATTACTTGGCAGTATCATCTCTAGATGAAGCTTTAGAAATAAGAAAGAATTTTGATACTCCAATATTATGTTTAGGAATAATAGATCCAATGTATATAGATATTTGTATAGATAAAAATATCGATGTAACTATACCTAGTATAGATTATTTTAATAAAGTAAAAGATAAGTGTATAACTTGTCATATAAAAATAGATACTGGTATGAATAGATTGGGTATAAAGGATAAAGATGAATTAAATGAAATAATTAATAATCCTAGTAATATAAATATTAAAGGTATTTATACACATATATTTAATGCAAGTGATCCGGATACTACTTATAATCAAATAGATAAGTTTAAAGAAATAACTAGTGATATTAATTTAAATAATATAGAAATGGTTCATATAGCTCAGTCAGATACATTAATTAATTATCCTAAAATAGATTTCTGTAATGGATGTAGATTAGGTATTATAATGTATGGATTAACTGATAGTAATTTAGATTTATTAGATACTATTGAATTATGTAGTGAAATAATAGATATTAAGAAACTAGCCAAAGGAGAAACAGTAAGTTATAATGGTATATATGAAGCACAAACAGATGAATTAATAGGAATAGTTTCGATAGGATATGCAGATGGAGTTAATAGACATTTAACTGGTGCTTATATTTATATTAATGATAATAAATATAAGATAGTAGGTAATATTTGTATGGATATGTTAATGGTTAAAATAGATGAAACTGTAAAAATACATGATAAAGTTTATATTTATAAAGATATTAATCATATTAAGTATTTAAGTAATTATCTAGATACCATTCCATATGAATTAATTTGTAATATCTCAAAGAGAGTTCCAAGAATATATATGTAGGAGGATTTATGGAAAAGAAAATAAAAAAATTAGAATTAATTGAAAAAATATTAATTGCAGGAACAGTATTAGTAGGAATTATCACAATAGTAGATATATTCATACCAGATCCAATACTATTATTAGATGAAGCAGCTTTAACTGCTATCACAGGTTTATTAACTTATATTGCTAACTTAGTAAGAAGAAGAGTAGAAGAATTAAAAAAAGGTGAAAAAAGTAGTATAGGTACTAAACAAATAGAAGAAGTTACTGCTAAAGTTACTGAAACAGCTAAAACAGTAAAGAAGTCAAGGAGTAAATAATATGAAGAAACTATTATTATTAATAATTCCAATAATATTTTTAACAGGATGTATTCCAACACAATTATTAAGAGGTAGAGAGACTAATGTAGTAAATGCTAGTTTTGGTACATATAGAATAGATGGATTAGTAAAAAGAAGTGATCATTCTAGTGCAACTAAAACATTCTATGTATTAGAAAAAGATAAATATACTACAACTCCAGATAATGTATCTGTAGAAGTAGGTACTAACTATTATTCAAAATCTCAAATGAATACTTTTAAAACAGCTATTCAACTACAGTTATATAGTCAAGTAGGAAGAGATGCTACTATAGTAGGTAATGGTATAACTACTACAAAAGGTAATAATGTCTTAAAGTTTATTATTAAAAAGAAAAATGATAATACAGAAGTAACTCAATACTATATTATAGGTGATCATAAACATGTATTAGTTCATGAAACTAATTTTAATAAAAATACAGATTTAAATGTAGCAGTATATAATATAGTAGATACATTTGAATGGAAGGAATAATATGAAGAAAGGCCTAATAATTGGAATTATTTTAGGAGTATTATTATTACTAATAGTAGTAGCTATAGTAATAGTATTATTACTTATACCAAGAATAAAAGAAAAGAAAATAGAAAATATTAGTCGTATATATTTTACTTATACTAGTGGATATGCAATGTATTCATATGCTACATATGAATTAAAATGTACTGACAAATGTACTTTAAAAGCAAAACAAGTAGGTGTACCAGATGAAGAAGCAATAGAAGTAGAAATACCTAAAGAAAAAATGTCAGTAATAGAAGCTAAATTAAATGAATACCATGTATCTAGATGGAATGGATTTAGTAAAACAGATAAATACGTATTAGATGGAGATTCATTTAGTTTAAATATTGATTATAATGATAAAGATGAGGTAAGAGCTCATGGTTATATGATGTGGCCTAATAACTATAGTGATGTAAAATCATACTTAGTAAATACATTTAATGATTATATAAAAGGGAAATAATTCTCTTTTTTTGGTATAATAGAAAAAGAGGTGTTACTATGGACACAGTAGAATTAATAAAAATATTATTAGAATATAAACCAAGTGATATTCTAAGAGAAAGAAAAGAAGAATTATCAGAACTTATTCCAGAGTTTAAAGCCTGCTTTAATTTTGATCAAAAAAGTAAATGGCATACTTATGATGTTTTTGAACACATTCTTCATGTAGTAGATAATGTTGATAATACTCCAGTATTAAGAGTAGCTGCCTTATTCCATGATATAGCTAAACCAATTGTTTATGAAGAAGATAGATTTGGAGTAGGACATTTTCCAAATCATTGGACAAAGTCAGCTGAAATATTTAATGAATTTGCATTCTCTCATAATCTTGATAATAGATTAATAGAAAAAGTAAATAAAATAATAATGTTTCATGATTTAAACTTTGGTAGATTAACTGAAGATGAAGAAAAAGCTATAGTAGACGCATTCACAGAAGAAGAAATAGAATTACTATTTAAATTTAAAAAAGCAGATTTACTTGCTCAAAATGAAGAATACTATTACTTATTAGATGATTATAAAAAACAAGAAGAAAATATACTTTCAAAGTATGAAAGGAGTTCATATGAAAAATATCATATTTGATTTAGGTGGAGTAATCCTATTAGGAAAAGCTAAAGACATACTACACAAACTAAATGTAACTAATGATGAATATAAGGTATTAATTAAATTCTTTGATGATTGGAATGTAATGGATACTACAGATGAAACAGTAGAAACAAAATTTGATAGTTATAATTTTCCTGATTCTATTAAATCTAAATATAAAGATAAATTAATTAAGTATTATGAATTAAGAGATGTTAATAAGAATTTAATTGATTTAATAAAAGAATTAAAGAAAAATAATAGAGTATATATATTATCTGATAATAATAAAGATGCATCTAATTATTATAAAACTATAGATGGATTAGATAATTTAGATGGATATGTATTCTCATATGAATATGGAACAATTAAAAAAGATGGTAAATTATTTGATATATTATTAGAAAAATATAATTTAAATCCAAGTGATTGTTACTTTATAGATGATACTAAAGAGAATATAGAAGTAGCTAATTCTAAAGGAATGAATGGAATATATTATAAAAATAATGAAGAAGTAATAAATTACTTTAAAGAAAGAAGTATTATATGAAAAAAGAACCAATAATAATATCTATAATAGTAATATTACTAATAGTAGTCATAATATTTATCTCAATAAAAAGTATAATGAAAAATAATACTATTAATCCAAAAGAATTAGAAATAACTAAAGAAATAAATGCAGGTATACCATTTAAATGGGAATATGTTATAGAAGATGAATCTATTGTTAAATTTGAAAAAAGTTATGTAATAAGAGATGATAATAAAGGTGGTATAGTAGGAGCTTCTATTTATACAAATTATGTATTTAAAGGATTAAAAGAAGGTACTACTAAAATAACATTTAAATTTGTATCTATAACTGAAGATAATTATGATGGTACTGTAAATGTATATAATGTTAAAGTAGATAAAGATTTAAATATATATTTAATAGAAGAATAATACGAAAAAGAATAAATGTATTCTTTTTTTATGTTATAATGTAATACATATAGGAGTGATACTATGGAAGAAAAAGAATATAAATATGATGCGTTTATAAGTTATAGACATTGTGACTTAGATAAGTTTGTAGCTGAAAACTTACACAAAGCATTAGAAACTTATGAATTACCAAAAAACTTAAAAGAACAATTAAATATAGAAGGACGAACATTCAAAAGACTATTTAGAGATCAAGAAGAATTACCACTATCAAGTAATCTAGAAGATCCAATACTAGAAGCACTACAAAGTTCTAAGTATTTAATAGTAATATGTTCTCCTAGATTAAAAGATTCTTTATGGTGTAAAAAAGAAATAGAAACATTTAAAAAACTAAGAGGAAGACAAAATATCTTCTGTGTATTAATAGAAGGTGAACCAAGAGATTCTTTCCCTGAAGAAGTAGTTTTTGATGAAGTAGAAGTAGTAAAGAATGGTAAAAAGAAAACTGAAAAGAAACCAGTAGAACCATTGGCTGCAGATGTACGTGGAGAAACTAAAAAAGATGTTTTAAAAAGAATTCATGAAGAAAAATTAAGATTAGCAGCAGCAATGTGTCATATAGATTATGATGATTTAAGACAAAGACATAAACTAAGAGAACAAAAAAGAAAAGCAAATATTGCTATGGGTATATCTATTGCTAGTATAGTATTCTTACTTTATACATCTATTATGTTAATAAAGATTAATTCTCAACAAAATATTTTAAAGAAACATCAAGCACTTACTTTAGCTAGTAAAGCAGAAGAATATATATCTAAAGATAATAGATATGATGCAATTAAATCTTCATATGAATCATTAACTAAATTTGATGGAGTAAAAATGCCATATACACCTGAAGGAGAATCTGCTTTAGTAGAAAGTTTAGGAGTATATGATGTAGGTTCAAGTTATAAAGTAGTAAGTGAATTAAAAACTGATGGAGTAGCTACTTTAATTAAAAGTAGTGAAAATGATAAATATGCAGCAGTATATGATGAATCAGATAAAATTACTTTATTTAATTCAAAAAACTTAAAAGTAATTAATCAATTTTTTGCTAGTAGTTATACTACAAATGCTTCATTTACATTTATAGGTAATGATATATTTGCTTATACTACTAAAGATGGTGATATTGATTTAATAAATATTAAAAATAATACACTAGTAAAAAGAATTAAAAAGACTAATAATTCATATATCTCAGTAAGAGGAGACTCTACAGGTAAATATTTATTATATGCAACAGATACTACATTACATATTTATAATGTAAAAGATAATAAAGAAATAGGTACTATTCAAACTAATGATAAGTTTATAAAAGAAATGTATTATTCTAGTGATAGTAAATATGTATTTGTAGGAACACAACCAGAAAACTTTGATATAAATGTAGAAGATTACACAACTATACATATAATAGAAACTAATACTGCTAAAGAAATAAATAGTGTTGTATTAAATGCTAGTTATATAGAAGGAATGTTCTCTAAAGATAATAATCTTTATATGTTATTAAATAAATCTTTAGGATCTAACTATACTATGGTTGTATCTTCATATAACTTTATTGATGGTTATACTAACTGGACAAGAACTAATGAGGGGAAATGGGGTAAATTTATTACTCATTCATTTGCAGAAGGTACTAATGCTATAGCAGTAGCTAATTATGATGCTATAACAGTATTTGATGCTAATACAGGTAATGATATACAAGTATTTAATGCAAGTACTGAAATAATTAATTTATATGCATTTTTAAATAGTGATACATACTTAGTAATATTAAAAGATGGATCTGTTAATTATTTAAGTATGGAAAGTGGAAATAGTATAGAATTACTAGGTAGATATGAATTTAATTTAAGTGATTATTCTAAAGTAATTACTTCAGAACATGGATTCTTATTAATACCTAGAAATGAAAATAGAGTAATTCTATATGAAGAAAAATCTAATAAGAATATTAAAGAAGAAAATATAGAAATTCCATATTCTACAGATAATTCAGTTAAGTATACTGACTATGATAAATTAAAAGAAACATATAATATGAAGAATAAAAGTTTAGTAGATAAAATGTTATATAGTACTGATAAAGAAGTATTATATGTAAATTATACTAATAATGATTTAGCTATTTATGATGTAAAAACAAAGAAACTATTAAACACAATAACTAATCTAGGTAAAGTAGATACATATTATGGAAAAGATAAAAATAATAGAATCTATATAGGAGATACAACTCATTCATATATCTTAGATAAGAATTATAATAAAGTAGGTCATATTAAAGGACTACGTAAATTAGATAATGATAAAGTAATTATTTCTAATAATGGTAAATTCTATTCAGTAAAAATATATAATTTAAATGAATTATTAAATGAAGCTAAAGAATACTTAAAATAGGAGACAACATGAAACTAGAAGAAATATTAATGTCAGATGATGTAGTAAAATCTATAAATGATAATTTAGATTACTTATTAGATATTATTCCAGAAATACAACATATGATAAACTTTGAACAAAGACATCCACACCATCATTTAGATGTTTGGAATCATACTTTATTAGCTTTAAGTTTATCTAAGAAAGATTATGATGTTAGATTAAGTTTATTACTTCATGATATAGGTAAACCATTCTCATATCAAGATGAAGAAGTAAGACATTTTAGAAATCATGCTAAAATATCTGAACTTATCTCAAAAAATATATTACAAAGATTAGGCTATAATAATTCATATATAACACATATATGTTATTTAATAGAACACCATGATATCCCAATAGATAGTAAACAAATAGAAAAAGATTATGATACATGTCTAACACTATATGAAATACAAAGATGTGATGCCTTAGCTCATAATCCAGATAAATTAGAAAATAGAAAAAAATACCTAGAAGATGTTCAAAAAAAATTAATAAAAAAATAAGAGGTACACTATGGAACTTGGAAATTGGCAAGAGTTAGAAAATAAACTACAAAGTAAAATTAAAGAAATATTTAAAGATTATGAATTAGATGAATTATCAAATTATCAAAAAAGAGAAATTATATTTGATTACTTATATAATACTTTAAGTTATAATTATGAACTTTTAGAAAAAATAAAAACTTCTAAAAAAAGAGAAGGTACTCGATTAGTTAGAGAACCATTTCTAGAATTAAAAGATGTTATTGATACTAATATAGGTATATGTAATTCAATAAGTCAGTATTATAAACTACTTCTAGAACAACTAGATATAAAAGCATATTGTGTAATATGTGATGATGGTACAAGTATAAAACATGAAATAGTATTAGTATATGATGAAGATAGTGATATTTATAGTTTTGATGATATAACTAGTGTTATTGTAAAAAGAGGTAACAAAGATACATTTTTTGATTATGATGTAGAAGTTGCCAATAGAGAAAATCAAGGTACCAAAGAAATATTAGAGGATAATAAATTTGTAGTATTAGATGAAGATTATATTGATATGATAGTTGGGAGAAAAATAGGTAAATACCAAATAAAAAGAGAATTACCTTCAAATGTAGGAAGAGTAAAAAAGAATTATCATATGTAATTAAAACAATAAGTAGGAGTAATCCTACTTTTATGTTATAATTAGATAGGTGATAATATGATAGATGTTATTGAAATATCTATAGAAGAATTTAAAAAAGATTTCTATGATAAATATATAAAACTATTTCCTAAAGATGAACAAAGAGATTGGAAAAAAGTAGAAGATACATATAGTAAAGGTATAGAACACTTTTATAAAATAGTTTTAGATAATGAAATAATTGGATTTTTCATGTTAGAAAGAATTGATGATGTTCATCCATATTATTTAGATTACTTTGCGATATATGAGGAATATCAAAATAAAGGTTATGGTAAATTAGCACTAGAATTATTATTGAATAATATTATTCTAAATAATGGATTAATCGCAGAAATTGAAAAAGTAGACAATAACAATTTAGCAACAGTTAAAAGACTTAAATTTTATGAAGAATTAGGTTTCAAAAAAATTGAATCTGAATATTTGTTATATAATGTATTGTATACTCCTATTATTTATTTAAATTCTAAGAAATATAGTAATGATGAAGTAGATAAGTTATTTTTTGATTATTATAGAATAAATGTAGGAGAAAAAGAATTAAAAATCAATTGTAAAATTCTAAATAAACAAGAAGTT